>SBBH01000236.1 GCA_005239795.1 Planctomycetales bacterium | reverse complement strand
GTGTTGCGGGGGGCCCAGGAGGGAGGGAGAGATTCGTTCATAAGAACTCCATCATGATATACTTAATTTTCATGTCGTCGGGTCCTCAGGATGCGGTGCTTCTTGTGTCGGATGATGCCGAGGTCGCCTCCTCTGTTGGCGCCGCGATCGCCCCCCTCGCTGTTCGGTTTCTGGAAGCGCACACTACAGAGGATGCCAAGCGCTTGGCGGCGGCTGAAGAAATCCATCTGATCCTTGTCGACATGATGGCCAAGGCCTACGACGGCTCGGAACTCTGCCGCGTTCTGAAGGCGGATTTGCGGACGCTGACGACGCCTCTCCTCGCGATTGTCAACGCCGCGCCAGGAGCGCCCGGCGCATCCCTCAAGGTCACGGCGCTCGATCACGTCGTCAAGCCGATCGAGACGGAGGCCCTTCGGCGCAAGGTGAACCTGATCCTGAAGGCTCATCTGCCGCCGGCGGCGGGGTCCTCCGACATGCTAGGGCTCCCGGCTTCCGTCGACATGACCAAGGTCCAGGCGCGGATACGCCGGATCCAGGAGTTGGGAGCTTGTCCCTACGTTGTCACCAAGGTTCTTAAGGTCTCGAAGGATTCCAAAACAGGCTCTCGCGAGCTGGCGGTGGTCATCGGCATGGACCACGCCCTGACCGCCAAGCTTCTCAAAATCGCCAACTCCGTCATGTATAGCACCAAGGAGCGGATCACACAGATTTCCCAGGCCGTGACCCGCGTCGGCTTCCGGGGGGTTCTGGATCTAGCGATGGGGATTTCCGTGTCGGAGGCGTTCAAGAAAAGCGCCGGGGCAGGAGGATTGAACCGCGCCGGTTTCTGGAAGCACAGCTTGGCTGTGGGGCTCGTGGCGCAGCGCTTGGCGCTCCGATCCGGAGAGGGAGGAGGAGAGGAAGCGTTCGTGGCGGGGCTTCTGCACGACGTGGGGAAACCCCTCCTTGAGGAATGTTTTCCCGCCGAATACCGCCATGTCGTGGAGCTCTCCTCGGGCCTCAAGATGCCGATCCGCAGCGCCGAACGGGAGCTGTTCGGAGCGGACCACGGATTTTTCGGGGGGCTCCTCTTGAAATCGTGGGGGCTTCCGGCACACCTGGTGGCGGCCGTCTCATTCCACCATCAGATCGACAAAATCCTCCACATGGAAGACTACGCTCAAAGGCGCCTCATTCGTCTGGTCCATTTGGCGGACGCTCTCTGCAAGGCGGCCCAGCTGGGATGCGGAGGGGATTATCTTTTGGAGGAGGTTTCGTCCGACGTTTTGAGTCAATTCAGTTCTGTGTCCCCGGGCCGAGAGGATATCATCGGGGAGGTTGAAAAAGAGATCGATCAATATCACCAGTTTCTGGAGATGCCCCGCGGAGAAAGTCCTCCCCCGGCGGCTCCTGAGAAAGGGCTTGACGGACAGGTTGTCGAGATTCTGACCGGCCCTGGGGAGGGGTTGAACATTACGGCCCTGTGTGTCGAGCGCGCCGGCGGGACGGCCCGCCTCTCCGAGATCGTCAAGCAGTTCGAGGCTCGCCTGGCGGCCGCTCCCCCTCAAGCGGTTGTCCTCGACAGCGAGGATCACGAAAAGAATCTTCGGCTTTTGGAAAAGCTGGATGCAAGGTTCGCGGATCGGACCGTCTGCTACGTCAATCCGGCAGCCTTGCGCGCCGCCAGGCGCGGGACGGAGCGACCAGCCGCCGTCTTCGCCAAGCCCTGCGACCCGCAGGAAGTGGTCATGCGCCTGGCAGGCCGCTGAGCATGTTCCAGCTCGATCCCAACCACGTCCGCGAGTTTTCCCCGATCCGGCCCGTCGATATTCCGTTCTTTGAGGAGATGGTCGAGTCGCTCGGCCATCTTCAGAAGGCCGGGAAGCAGAAGAGCTGGATCGAGACTCCCCGGCAGGCGCGCCTGACGCTTCTTTTTTTCTTCGCTCCCTGGTGCGAGGTATGTCATTTCGTGGGGCCCCTCGTAAAGAGGCTCCACGGGGAGTATGAAAAACAGGGCCTGGCGATCCTGGGGGTTTCCGAGTACGGCAGTCCCGCCCAGACCGAGGAGTACCGCCGCCTCCACGGCCACCATTTTCCTTTTGTCTACGAGTCGATGCACGCTGACAAGCGGGAAGACGGCGACCTCTGGCACCGACGCATCTTCCGCGCTCTCTCGGACGGGCGCGCCTGGGGCACGCCGACCTTCGTCTTCTGGGTGCCGGGGGAGGCGGCCGGGATCTTCGCTTGCGCGGGGGAGTTCATCGAGGAGGATGTGGAGCGCTTTCTGAAGGAACGACTCAGGACTTGAGGGAAAAACGGCGGCAACGCCGCCGGGCGCCGATTGGCGCCAGTCCCCTTTGGGGACTTTTTCCTCAAGCCCTCAGATTGTGAATAAAAAAACCTTCTGGGGTCTTGCGTCCGCCGTATGAAAGTGTCTAATGAACCGAGAGGGTCGTCCACAAGGAGGTGCCTATGGATCTTTTGCAATTGACCCGCACCGAGCGCCCGACCGTCCAGGAAACGGTAACCGTCTACGACGCGGTTCAGCTGATGGTCAAGAGCAAGGTGGGGGCGCTCGCTGTCACGTCCGGCGAGAAGCTCGTCGGCATCTTCACGGAGCGGGATCTCATGAAAAAAGTCGTCGCCGAGGAGCGGCCGGCGCGCTCGACGAAGGTGTCCGATGTGATGACGCGGGACGTCAAGACCCTGAATCCTGAGACGGAGATTCTCGACGCCCTGCGGCTGATGCTCGAGCGCCAGTTCCGCCATGCGCCCCTGGTGGACGGGGCGGGAAAGGTCGTGGGGATGCTCTCCCTGCGCGATCTCCTGCGCTATCAGGTGGATGAGCTCGACCGGGAACTGAATTCCGTCATCGAAAGGTTCACGAACGACTCCCCCGGGGGATAGCGAACGGGTTCGTTTCGTCACACGTCATGGGTCATGTGTCGTGCGTTTGATGTGACACGCGTGACGCGTGTCGCGTGACAGCTCAAATTCCAAACTTCCGGTAGCGCCCCTTGGCTGAGTCGGGACCTATCCCCTTTTCTTTGCGTTCCCGTTCGCGAAACTCCTCGTACGCCCCGTAGTTCCCCTCGAACCAGCGCACTTGCCCTGCCCCTTCAAAAGCGATGATGTGCGTCGCGATCCGGTCCAGGAACCAGCGGTCGTGCGTGATGATGACGAGGGATCCGGCGAACGACTGAAACGCCTCCTCCAGGGAGCGCAGGGTATCGAGGTCGAGGTCGTTGGTGGGCTCGTCCAAGAGGATCAGGTTCGCCCCCTTGCGCAAGAGCTTAGCCAGCTGCACGCGATTACGCTCCCCGCCGGAGAGGTCGCCGACCCGCTTCTGCTGGTCCGGGCCGCGAAAGTTGAATTGGGCGAGGTACCCTCGGCCGGGGATGAACCGCTTGCCGAATGGGATCTGCTCCTTCCCGTCGCAAACCTCCTCGAAGACGGTTTTTTGGGGGTCGAGCGATTCGCGCGTCTGGTCGACGTAGGCGACGATGGTCTTTTCCCCCAGGCGCATTTCGCCGGCGTCTGGCTTCTCGACGCCCACCATCATCTTGGCGAGCGTGGTCTTGCCGACACCGTTTTCGCCGATGATCCCGACGATCGCCCCCGGCGGGATAGAGAAGCTTAAGTCTGTGATGAGAACTCGGTCCCCGAACCCCTTGCGCACGTTTTTTGTCTCGAGGACGCGGTTCCCCAGCGGCGGGCAAGGGGGGAGCCGGAACTCGGCCGGCCCGGTGCGTTCTTCCGTCTGGTCGGCCAGGAGCTTGTGGTAGTTGGAGATGCGCGCCTTGCTCTTGGCGGTGCGGGCGGCGGGGTTCGCGCGGATCCAGGCGAGCTCCCGCTCTAGGGTTTTCTCCCGCGCGTCGGCCTGCTTCTGCTCGAGCGCCAGGCGCTGTTGCTTCTGCTCAAGATACGCGGCGTAATTTCCTTTGTAGGGGGTGGCCCGGCCATGGTCGAGCTCGAGCATCCACTCGGCGACGTTCTCGAGGAAGTAACGGTCGTGCGTCGCCACGATCACGGTCCCCGGGTATTCCTTCAGGTGCTGCTCGAGCCAAGCCACCGCGTCGGCGTCGAGGTGGTTGGTCGGCTCATCGAGAAGCAGGAGATCCGGGCGCGACAGGAGCGTCCGGCAGAGCGCCACGCGGCGCATCTCGCCTCCGGACAGGTGGGCCACCGCGGAATCGGGCGGGGGACATCCCAGGGCCTGCATCGCCATCGCGAGGTGCCGGTCGAGTTCCCAGGCGTTCTGTTTCTCGATCTCCTCCTGAAGGCGCGCCTGCTCGTCGAGCGCTTTCTCCATCTCCTCCGTGGAAAGATTTTCGGAAAGCCTCGCGCTCACGGCGTCGTAGCGCCCGAGCAGCGCCTTCGTAACCGAGACGCCGTCCTCGACGTTCTCGCGGACCGTCCTGGTGGAGTCGAGCGTCGGCTCCTGCGGGACATGGCCGATCCGGATCCCGCTGGCGGGCCGGGCGTCGCCTGTAAAATCCTTGTCGGCGCCGGCGATGATCTTGAGGAGGGTGGACTTCCCGGATCCGTTGGCGCCGATCACGCCGATCTTGGCGCCGGGGTAGAAGGAGAGGGAGATTTCCTTCAGGACCGCCTTTCCGGCGAAGGCCCGGCTGACCTTTTCCAGCGTGAAGATGTACTGCATGGCGAGGGGATGCTAACGATCGACATGCGAAATGCGAAATGCGTTCTTCGTTCTCGTGGCGTGCTCGTAATTAGCCGTAGGTTAATCTGTGTGCCTAATATAGAATAGTGTGTAACTTTCGTATTTGACTTACTTTTTAAAATAAGTTACACATATTATATGAAAGTAAGAAAATCTGTGGAGACGGGGGTCGTGACGACAAAGGGGCAGGTGGTGATCCCTTCGCGGATCCGCCACCGGCACAAGATCAAGCGGGGAACGAAGGTGTGCTTTCTTGAGGTGGGGGACGACATCGTCCTGCGCCCGATCACGAATGACTACATCGAGGGGCTCCGCGGCTCCCTCAAAACCGGTGGGAAATTGCTTCACCTTCTGCGCGAGGAGAAGCGCCGGGAGCACGATCTGTGAGCGCCCGGAAGGTGCTCGACAGTTACGCCGTGCTCGCCTTTCTCGAGAACGAGCCGGGCGCCGGGAAGGTCGAGGCGCTGATCAAGAAAGCCCGGGATGCGGAAAAGCCGCTCCTGATGAGCGCGATCAACTGGGGCGAGGTGTATTACATTGTGCGGCGGGGGAGTGGGACGGAGCGCGCCGACGAGACGATGCGTGCGATCGAAACGCTTCCGATTGAGGTCGTGGACGCCGACAGAGTCCAGACTCGCGCCGCCGCGGCGTTCAAGGCTACCAAGAAGATGTCGTACGCCGACTGTTTTGCAGCGGCCCTCGCCCAGGTGCGCAAGGCGGAGCTTGTCACGGGCGACAAAGAGTTCAAGCAGGTTGTGGACGTGATCGAGATCGAGTGGTTGGAATAAATTTTAGCGCTCCATGACGGCGGCCGCTTCCTTGCCCCATCGCCCGTTTCCAGAAACCTGGGATATGTGATCGTCTGTTTCCGCTCGGGGAACGGAGTTTGTCCTTTCCCGTTCGGGAAGAACAATTTGTCAGGCACGGTCTAGAGCCCGCGGCGGCTTCCCCAGGCCAAAAGCGCGCCGAGCAGGGCATAGGCGAGGATCTGCGCCTAGAGGGGATCGACCAGGAGGGGGACGATCCCGAAGGCGACCCCGACGGCCATGAAGAGGCCTCTGGACTGGCGCTTTCCGTAGGCGAATATCGCAAACCCCACCGATCCGGCGACGATCGTGAGCAAGAGGGACAGCGGGTCCATCCGTCACTCGTAGAGGAGGCAGCGTGTGGTCCGCGTGCCGCTTAACGCGGTGACCTTCGGGGCGCGCACGGCGCATTCCGGTTTCGCCTCGGGGCATCGGGGATGAAAATGGCACCCGGCCGGCGGATGGACCGGCGAGGGGACATTCCCCGGAAGGCGGATCTTGGGGAGGGTGTCTTGGGCCTCCATGCGCGGGACGGCCGACAGGAGCGCCCGCGTGTAGGGGTGTTTGGGATCCATGAAAATTTCATCAACGGTTCCCAGTTCCACAATGCGTCCCAGGTACATGACGGCCACGCGGTCGGCCAGGTACTCGACCACTGAGAGGTCGTGTGTGATCAAAAGATAGGTGAGCCCCAGCTCCCCGCGCAGGTCTACGAGGATGTTGATGATCTGGGCCTGGATGGAGACATCCAGGGCGCTCGTCGCCTCGTCCAGGATCAGGAACTCGGGCTCGACCGAGAGCGCCCGAGCGATACCGATCCGTTGGCGCTGGCCCCCGGAAAACTCGTGGGGATACCGCTCGGTGGCCTTAGCGTCCAGGCCCACGCGCGCCAGGAGCCTGGCGGCGCGCCCGGCGCGCTCCGGGCGGGATCCTCCGAGGCGGTGAATCTTCATCCCTTCCTCCAGGATCTCGCCCACGAGCATGCGGGGATTGAGCGAGGAATAAGGGTCCTGGAAGACCATCTGCATCCGGCGGCGGTAGGGGAAGCGCTCCCGGTGGGAGAGAGCTGCCAGGTCCACGCTGTTGTAGCGGGCGGCGCCAGCCGTGATGGGGGCGAGCCCCAGGAGGGCTTTCCCCAGCGTGGTCTTGCCGCATCCCGATTCCCCGACGAGCGCGAGCGTTTCTCCCCGGGCGATCGCAAGGTCCACCCCGTCCACGGCGCGGACATGTCCCGCGATTTTCTTCAAGATCCCCTGGCGGATCGGGAAGTGGACGGTGAGGCTCTCGATTTCAAGCAAGGGCTTTAGGAAAAAAGTCCCCGGAGGGGACTGGCGCTTGTCGGCGCACGGCGGCGTTGCCGCCGTTTTTTCCTCAAGCCCCAAGGGGGCCGGCTCGGAAGACTTGTGCCCAGGGTCGCTCCGGGCACCCGAGGGGTCCGGCACTCCTTGAGGCGGCGGCGCCAAAGGGGTTTGCGGGAAGGCGGGGTCGAAGAGGTGGCAGGCGGCGTCGTGGCCCGGCGCGATGGCGGCCAAGGTCGGCAGGCGCTCGGCGCACCCGACCATGACGCGCGGACAGCGGTCTGCGAAGCGACATCCCACCGGGTACTCTGTGGCGGGGGGGACCATCCCGCGGATGGTGCGCAATTTTTCGCCGCGCTTCCGGGCGCCGGGAAGCGATTCCAGGAGTTTTACCGTGTAGGGATGGCGGGGCTCGCGCAGGACGTCGGCGACGGTCCCCTGCTCGACGATCTTCCCCGCGTACATCACGGCGACGCGGCTGGCGACCTCGGCCACGACCGCCAGGTCGTGGGTAATGAGAAGCACGGCGGTGCCCGTCTCCTTCTGGAGATCCTTGATGAGGTCCAGGATCTGGGCCTGTATCGTGACGTCCAGGGCCGTCGTCGGCTCGTCGGCGATCAGGAGGTCCGGCTCGCACGCCAAGGCCATCGCGATCATGACGCGCTGGCGCATGCCGCCCGACATCTGGTGGGGATATTCGTCGATGCGCCGCTCGGGGTCGGCGATCCGCACAAGTTTGAGCATCTCGATCGCGCGCGCGCGGGCCGCGGCGGGACCCATCCCTTGGTGGAGCCGAAGGACCTCGGTGATCTGAAACCCGATCGTGAAGACGGGGTTCAGGCTCGTCATCGGCTCCTGGAAGATCATGGAGATCCGGTCCCCGCGGATGGCGCGCATCCGGGCCTCGGGGAGTTTGGCGAGGTCCGTCCCCTCGAGGAGGATCTGCCCCGAGACGACCCGCCCTGCGGGCGCCGGCACGAGGCGCATGAGGGAAAGCGCGGTCACCGACTTGCCGCATCCGGACTCCCCGACCAGGGCGAAGGTCTCCCCCCGGCGGATCTCAAACGAGATCCCGTCGACGGCGCGCGCGGTGCCGCCGGAGGTCTCAAAATGCGTCGCCAGATCCCGGACCGAGAGCAGGACACTCCCTCCCACCTGGGGGACGGCAGAAGAGGGCGACGGGGGGAGTGATGTCATCGTTGCCTCAAGCGGGGGTCGAGGGCGTCGCGCAGGGCGTCCCCGAAAAGGTTGGCGGGAAGCACCAGGAAGAACATCGCCAGGAACGATCCCAGCAGGTTCCACCAGACCGCGGGCTCCCTTGAGAGCTCGAGACGCCCGTTGTTGATCATGTTCCCCCAGGAGCCGACGTCGATTCCCACGCCGACCCCCAGATAGGTGAGGACCGTCTCATAAAGCACCAAGCCGCTGAAGGAGAGGACCGCCGAGATCGTCACCAGATGCATGAGATTGGGGACGATGTGGGACGCCAGGATCCGTGTGCGGGAGGCCCCCTGGATGCTGGCGGCCTGGACGTATTCCAGCTCCCGCAGCTTGATCGTCTCGGCGCGCACCAGGCGGCAGAGCGATGTCCAGGACGTGATCCCCAGGACGACGCTCAGCTGGAAAAGCCCCCGGCCGAAGATCAGGACAAACGAAAAGATGAGGAGGATCCCGGGGATCGATGCGATGGTGGTGTAGACGTATTGGATGATGTCGTCGACCCATCCGCCGAAATACCCGGCCAGCACTCCCATGGCGATTGCGAACGGGATCGCGATGAGGATCGTCATCCCTCCGATCACCAGGCCCGTGCGGATCCCCTTGAGGCACTGGTAGAGGACGTCGTTGCCGACCTTGTCGGTCCCCAGGAGGTGCTGGCGGGGATGTTCGAGGAGAGGCGTGACCCAGGAGCTCTTCCCCTCCTTGTCCTGCACGAGGTCCCGGCTGAACTGGTGCGTCGCCAGCGGCGAGGAATAGGTCCGTTCCGTGACGTCGCCGACCGCGGCCAGCCACAGCCGGTCCAGGAGGCTTTTTCCCTTGGCTTCCAGAAGGCGCGAGCCGTTCGTTTCGCGCCGGGCATGCCCCTGTTCGTCGCGGATGGGATCCCGCCACGAGATCGAATCCAGAAAACCGACGGCGCCGTACAGGAACAGGAGAGCCAGCGCCGCCAGGGCATAGGGTTTGTGGCGCAGTTGCCGCCAAGCCGTGCGCCACGGTTCGCGGGGAAGCGCTGTGGCCACGAACCAGGCGGCCGCCGCCACCGCGAGGATCGCTCCGGCGTTCGCCGCCGCGTAGGGGTTCCAGGCCCCGCCCAGCGCGGGACCGGCTTTCTCCCAGGCTTTGAGGGCCGCGACGGGAAGCGCGAAGAGCACGGCCACTCCCAGGGTCACGGCCAGGGGGGAGGAGGAGGCGCCTCCGCCATCCAGGCGCACGCGGGGATCGACCAGCGTGTAGCTCAAGTCGGTAAGGATCTGCGAGACGATGTAGAGGATCGAGCCCAGGAAGACCATCGCACGGACGATGGCGAAGTCCTGGTTGCTGAAGGCCATGACGGTGTAGCCGCCCAGCCCCGGGATCGAGAAGAAGGATTCCGTCAGAAGGCTTCCCATGAAGAGGAAGGGGATCGCGAACACCAGGGAGGTCAGGATCGGGATCATGGCGTTTTTGAGCACATGGATGAAGAGGACGGCCTGCTCCGAGAGCCCCTTGGCGCGCGCGGTCCGGACGTAATCCTTGCCGATCTCCTCCAGGAAAACCGTCCGGTTGAAGCGGATGGCGCCGCCGAGGGCGCCGACAATGCCGATCAGGATGGGCATCGCCAAGAAGCGCGCGGCGGAAAATCCTTCTTGGTAACCGGAGATCGGCACGACCTTCAGGAAGATGCCGAAGAAGAACTGCCCCCCGATGATGTAGAACATCGCCGCGACCGACAGCATGATCACGCAGAAGAACAGGACCGCGCTGTCGAGCGCCGTCCCGCGGTAGTAGGCCACCAGCATCGCCACGACGATTTCCACGAAGACGGACATGAGGAAGGTGGGGATGGCGTACATGAGGCTCGGCCACATCCGCCGGCGGATCTCGAGGCCGATCGGGGCGTTCGTGCGGTCGGAGCGTCCGAAGTCGAGCCGCAGGAGGCTCATCGATTTGCGCCAGAAGATCGTCTGCGTGACCTTGGAGAGGCCCGGCTCGGCCGCGTTGTAGAGGCGCGGAAGGTTGTAGCCGTGCTCGCGCTTCCAGGCTTCGATCGCCTCCTGCGTCACGTTTTTCTCTCCCAGCACCCGCCGGGCCATTGCGTCGATCGGGTTGACGAAGAAGAAGAGGAAGAACGTGATGAGGTTGACCCCCAGCAGGATCGGGAAGGCGTAGGCCAGGCGGCGGACCAGGTAGCTCAGCATGCATCCGCCTCCTTCCGGCGGCGCCGCACGGCGGAGGTGATGGCCCAGGTCGCGGCGAGCGCGCCGACGGCGAGCCCTCCGGCGATGATCCGCCAGCGGGGCTGGTTCCATCGGCGCCGGCAGGCGCGGCGCAGATCCACGTCGATCTTCTTGTACTTCAAGGTGTTGCCGGCGATCTCGTTGGGTTTCAGGTTCTTCTGCCAGGCGTGATAGAGGTCGAACGCCACCGGGTAGTAGTGGCCCACCCAAGGGGCGTCATGGTGCAGAATCGACTGCATCCGGCGTATGAGGTCCATCCGTTCCGGTCCGTTGGGCATGTTCTCGGCCTTCAAGAAGAGCTCGTCGAAGACGGGGTTCGCGTAGTTGGCGGAGTTTTCGCCCCCTTTGCCGGAGCGGGCGTTGGGGCCGTAGAACAGGAAAAGGAAATTTTCGGGATCCGGGTAGTCTGCGTTCCATCCCCAGGGGATCATCTGATGCGTTCCGTTGTGGACCTTCTCCTGGAAGGGGTTGTAGTCGGTGGTTTGGATCTCAAGGTGGATTCCCAGCCGGGCCAGTTGCCGCTGGATCCATTGCAGTTCCGGTTGCAGGTCGGGACGGTTCCAGGAATTGTCGAAATTGATTCTCAATTGCCGGTTGTCGGATCCGATCCCGCCGGGATACCCCGCCTCCGCCAGGAGACGCTTCGCCTCCTCGACCGACCGCCGCCGAGGGGCTTCCGTCTCCTCGTCCCACGCATAGGCGAAAGGGTTGATGGCTTCCTTTCCCTCCTCGTAGCCGAAGATCCCCGGGGGGATCACGCCCATCGCGGGGATCCCGCGGCCGTTCTGGAAGATCTGGATCCGCTCCTCCGTGTTGAGGGCGATTCCGATCGCCTGGCGCAGTTTGCATCGGGATTCGTCCAGGCCCCCGACGACGGGGTCGCGCATGTTGAAGGCGAAGTAACGGATGGAGGTCTCCACCTCCTGGTAGAGCCGGATCTCCTTGGCCGCGAGCTCCGGGGTGAGATCCAGCGCCCCTTGGGGCGTGACGGCGACGGCGCGTTCGAAGTTGTCCGCATGGATCGAGGAGGCGTCGTAATACCCTTGAAGGAACTTGTTCCAGATGGGGGTCGGTTCCTTCTCGAGGGAATAGACCGCTTTTTCGATGAAGGGGAGGGGGTGTCCGGCGTTGGTCAACAGTCCTGCGCGCCCATCTTCCGGCATTCCTTTCGAGGGATACGGTTCATGGCGGAAATGGGGGTTGCGCGAAAGGACGATAAGGCGGTTGGAATCGAAGCGCGACAGGAAGAAGGGGCCCGTGCCAACGGGAAAGCGGTGCAGGGAGATGTTCTCGCGCATGAGCGCCGGCTGGGCGTAGAACCGTTCCGCCTCCGGCGGGACCGGGGCGAAGAAGGGCATCGCGAGCCAATAGAGGATTTGGGGGTAGCGTTTCGTCAGGACGAGCCGGAAGGCATGCCGGTCGATCCGTTCGATGCCGGGGAAGGGGTGCTTGTCGAGGTCGAGGAGCAAAGGGTTCTGCTTCTCGTCCAGCTCCTGATTGTAGGCCGCGCCGGCGGCGGCCTTTCGGCGGGTCCTTTCGGCGGCCAGGTCCTTTTCCAGCGCCTCCGTGTATTCCCGCATGCCGGCCAGGTATTTGGCCAGCGTCTCGCGGATGGGGCAGTGGATCATGGGGTTGGCCAGACGCTTGACGGCATAGACGTAATCGTCGGCCGTGAGCTCCCGCGTCCCCTTGACGGGAAAATCCTCGGGGGAGGTCATCCGCTGAGCCAGCGCGGGGTCCACCGGCAGGTAAAGAGGTTTTCCCTGCGCGTTGACGGCGAAGCAGGGATGGTCCTGAAAGAGGATCCCCGGCTTCAGGCGGCAGGTGTAGACGACGCGGGCGGCGTCGGCGTTGGAAACGTCCGCAGGGATTTCGCGTCCCGCGGCGTCATAAGAGGTGGCTTCGGGCATCGCCGTGAGCGTCAGCGGTTCGAGCGTGTAGGGGCGCGTCAGGTATTCGTATTGCAGGGGGGGCTCATAAATCTGGCGGATGAACTCATACTCGTTCGAGTTGTAGCTGACGGCTGGGTCGAAATCCTTGGGATCTTCCGGGAAGGAGCTGTAGTAGATGGGGCGCCCTTCTTCGGCGCCGGGATAGGGGTTGTTAAGGGGGTCGCATCCCTCTCCGCCTGAGGCCAGGAGCGCCGCGCCGGCGATTGGCCAGAGGAGCCGCATGGGCGGGAATTCTAACCAGTCATGGGACCTGAGTCATGAGTCATGAAAGAGAAAAGCAGATGGAAACGGCCTTGAACGGGCCGATCGGCGAGCCTATGGTGAACGGCTTCAGGTTTCGACTGGCTCAATTCTCTAAAAAAGAGGGAGGTCGGGATGGGGGTTGCGAAAAAAATAAAGGGGCTGGCTCTCGGCGGCATCGCCATTTTAGGGTTTCTCTCAGCCCCCGGTTTTGGCGCTCCGGCCCTCGATCGGAACGCCTATCCGGTCTTCCCCGACG
>SBBH01000027.1 GCA_005239795.1 Planctomycetales bacterium | reverse complement strand
TCGCGGCCGATGAGAATCCGCCTGGCGAGTACGGCCGAAATGTGCTCGGAGATCGACGCGGATTTGAGCCGCCTTCGCGAGGCCGCCGACGAGGCCTATGACAAATGGCTCGCGGCCGATGTGGCGCTGGCGCATCTGGCGGATGGAAAGGACGCGGCCGCCGTCGGAGCGCGCCAGCGCGACGCCGCCCGGATCTGCCGCGAGGGGTTTGCCGCCCTGCGCGAGGTCGGCCTTCGGATCGAGGAGAACCGCTTGGGGGATCACTATCCGGAGGCGGTCCTAGCGCGGGCCGAGGAGGTGTGGGGAGAGGTTTTGAACCAGGCGATCCCTCAGGCGATGAAGGGGGAGTTCCGGGAAGGGGCAGCGGCCAGGGTTGACGCGTCGCGGCGTGTCCTCACAGGGCTTGCCGAGGTCCGGCGCCTTTTCCTCGAGTGGGAGGATTTCAGCGGCGTCGTGCGCCTGGCGGGCCGGTCGATCCGCGCGCAGGAGGATGTCCTGCGGGCGATCCAGAAGGAGGCGGGCGCACCCTCGGAAAGCCGCTAAGAATACACCGGGACGTCCGGTTTGTCGATAATGCTCCCATGCGCGCCGTTCAGGGGACCCGGAAAATTTCCGGAGCCCGCAAGGGATTTTTCTATGCCCTGATCGGGAACGTCCTCGTCTCGACCAACTTCGTTACAGCCAAGCACGCCCTTACGGGATTCGATCCAGGCTCCTTCAGTCTCGTCTGGACGGCGGCCGCGGCCGTCTACACGCTCGTTTTGCTGGCGGTCCTGGGGCGCCTTTCGGATCTCGCGATTCCCCGGCGGGCGCTTCCGCGGATGATTGTCTTGGGGGCCGCGACCGCCGCCGGCATGGTGTTGGGGTGGGCGGGACTGGCGCGTTTGGATCCGGCCTTTTCGGCGCTTCTCTGGCGTTTCGCGCCGGTCATCACAATGGGGCTCGGCGTGTTTTTCCTCAAGGAACGGCTGACCCTGCGGGAAGTGCTCGCGGCTGCCGTGATGGTTGCCGGCGGCCTCTGGAGTGTCGGCGGGCGCTGGGAGGCGGTCGCCGGCGGCGTGATTCTGACGCTCGCGTCGTGTCTAGCCAACGCCGTTCAGATGATGAGCGCTAAGCAGGAGGTCGCCCAGGTCCATCCGGACGCGCTCGTTTTTTACCGGACCGGGATCGCCACGATTTTTTTGGCGTTGTGGGTGTCGGCGGGCGGCGGGAGCGACTTCGACGCGCCGGGATCCTGCTGGGCTGCGACCCTGGTGGGGGGGTTTTTGGGCCCCTGCGCGAGCTTTCTGTTCACGTTCCGGGCGTACCGCTACTGGGACCTTTCCCGTGTGGCTTTGATGGCAACCGTTCAGCCGCTGTGGGTGGCTTTCTTCACGTTCCTTTTCGCGGGGGCGGTCCCGACGGCGCGGGATCTCTCCGGCGGCGCCGTCATCCTGACGGGGGCCGTTTGGATGGGATGGATCCATCTGGGGGGCAAGAAGGTCGAGGATCCGGCGCTCGAGACGCCCTGAGGCGCTATTCGTTTCGTACCTCGGAAAAAATTTCCATCGGACACGCCGGTCGTGCTGGTGCACGGCCCGCGCCAATGCGGCAAGACGACGTTGGGGCGCCTGGTTGGCGAGCGCAAAGGGTATGCCTACATCAGTTTCGACAACGATGTCTCGTTGGCGGCGGCTCGTGCCGATCCCGTGGGCTTCGTGGATGATCTCCCACTTCGCACTGTGCTGGACGAGGTGCAACGCGCTCCGGAGCTTTTCACCGCCCTGAAAACAACGGTGGATCGGGAGCGCGCTCCAGGTCGGTTCATCCTGACCGGCTCGGCGAAGTGCTCCTGGTGCCCAAGTTGTCCGATTCGCTTGCGGGGCGAATGGAAATCCCGTGTTTGCGTCCGCTGGCGCAGTGCGAAATCGCCGGGAGACGCTCGGCCGGCTGCTTGAAATCTTCGCGTTCCAGGAGTTGCGCCGGCAGGCCAGTTGGCACGACGCACCGGTCGGATTCCATCACTTCCGCGACAAGGACGGGGCGGAGGTCGATGTCGTGCTTGAGCGCAGCTCCCGGGAAGTGGCCGGCGTCGAGGTGAAAGCGGGAGCGACGGTGACGAACGCTGATTTCAGCGGCTTGCGCAAGCCCAAGGAAGCCTGCGGGAACCGTTTCACGGCCGGGGTCGTTTTGTATGACGGCGAAAGCATCGCACGCTTCGGCGACAGCCTTTTCGCGGTCCCGATCCGGGCTTTGTGGGAGATGGCTTGATGGAACGGAAAAAGATTTTGATCCAGGCGGATGATCGCGAGAGGGATGCCGAGGCCGTGCAGCTCCTGCGGACTCGCCCCGAGATCGAGCTTTGAATCGAAAGGCTTTCCCTTTCCTAGCGGGGAGGATTCGAACCTCCGAACTTGCCAGCGGGAGAGGCGTTTCCTTATAGTCGCGCTCTATGGGCGATCCGCGGCAAGTGATCATCGTGGGGTCCGGGCCGGCGGGGTTGGCAGCGGCGCTCTATACGGCGCGCGCCAATCTGAAGCCGCTTCTGTTCGCGGGCCCGGACC
>SBBH01000190.1 GCA_005239795.1 Planctomycetales bacterium | reverse complement strand
CTCCGGCAACCCCTCCTCTGGCACCCAGGTACGCTCCCCCGGCCGCCCCCGCCATGGAACCTATCGCGCCCGCGGCAGCCTCCCTCCCTGCGTCGACAGACTGCGTATGAAACGTGTATGAGACTTCCACGATGTCAATGACTATACCCGCGGCTGCGAGTACCCCACCGCCCACTCGAATGAATTCTGGATCTAAGACTTTTCGAAGAGCCGGGGGCAGATCAAAATCAATCGCACGTTGAGCAAGGGTCCCCGATCTTCTGTAGCTGAGAGTGGCACTACGTGGAGTTTCTGATCTAGGCCTTGCCCACTCATCGGGATCACTGCTGCTCATTCTTCGTCTTGTCTGCGCGTTGTACAACGCTTCTTGTAAATCTTGTGTATAATACACCAACATGACTTCTGAACCGTCTGGAAGCGTTGCGATCCATCCGAGACGAGATTCTGTCGTTCCCAATGTCAACTCGACTACATTGTCCAGTAAATTCATGGTCCCGAACCCAATCCCCTCCAGGACGCCTGAGGCCGCATCACCCATACCGATACCAGCCTCCCAGGGGGCGCCATCCCCGGAGTGGACGGTCGGAAGATCTGTGGTCGAAACGACGAGCGGGAAATCGACCAGCCGTGCGCTATCCCCTCCTCCACGCAACCCCCAAGGGACGCCCCGAGATGGATCCCCATGCGCGCTGGCCTGGGCTTCCGTGTCCTTGGGCTGATAAAGTGCCATCGGAGCCGAGGGGGCGCCTGGGACACCTGTGACGACTTCCTTTCGTTTCTTCCACCCCCCCGTCAAAGGCCCGCGTCCAGGCGAGGGCACGGGACCACTCGGCGGCACCAACCAAGGACCGCCTCGATCCCCTCCTCCTCGCCAACCTAGATCGCCTCCGCCCGGCATCGCTTTCCCAAACGGGAACCCATCGACTGATCGAGTCACGCCCGGCCAAGGATTGTCTCCCTCGAGAACCCCCACACCCACGGAACGCCCCATCGCAATATTTCCCGCTGAAAGGGCGATCGCCTCTTCTGCATGGGACCCCCCCACATGGGATGACATGCGCGACCCGACAGGAACCCTCAACAGGCGCTGGGACAGCGCTGGGAAGAACCGTCCCATTCCTTCCCCAACGACCTGCGGCGTCAATGCCACTTCGGTCCACGCCCCCCCAGAAAGATAGGGATTCCCCAAAGATGGACGCCCAGCAACATATTCTTCCCCATTCCACATATGGACCGACACCTCTCCAAAAAGGTCTGACCGATACTGCTCCGTCATCCCCCACCCGGCGGCCGATACGCCTCCCACGGTGTTGCCCAGAAGATCTCCGACGAAAAATGTGCTAGGCGTTCCTTCCTGCTGGGTCACTCTAGACACACCCGCCGTCAACCCCGGGTAATGCGTCGTGCGCGCGTTTCGGGATGTTTCAAGTTCCAATGAAAGCTGTCCGCCAAAGTACGAAAAGTACCTTTCCGTGCTGCTCGACATCTCGACTGTCACACGTCCCAGGCCGTCATACACGTACGCAATGGCCTCTGACCCCACCGCCTGAGTCAAATTCCCCCAGGCGTCATAGGCATAAGCCGTTGTTACACCCCCGTAGCTCGATTTTGTCACAGCCCCCGTCAGATCATTTTCCCAGGCGGCCCCGTTGTACTGGACCAGATCCCCGAAAACATTCCTGTCATATTTTCCTTCCACAACCCCTTCTCGGTGTGTCAGCTTGCGCCAACCGCTATTTTCATAAGAGAAATCACGACGGCTCCTGGCACTGGCCACATCCGACGGTTTGGAAAGATCCTCGTAGACCGTTTGGATCTGTCCACGTGTGTCGTACGTCACCCGATCCGTTAAGAGATGCTCTCCCATCGTCACGGGCTTGCCTGTCGGGTCGAAAAACCCGCGATCCCAACGGGCCAGCCGTCCCGCTTCATCTCTGTTCACTCCGAAAGCGGCGATCCAACGGCTCCCATCGTCCATGCGATGCACAAGGGACGCCGGGAACCCTCGGGTGACGTCGTATCTCCACTCCGTCTGGATCAAGCCCGACTTTTGCGATAGGGGGCGCCATCCCACGAAATCGTTGATCTCGCTCAAGATATCCCCTCTCTCATTCATCTGTCTCCATGGGCGCCCATAGTTGTCATAGCTCAGACTCCATCCCGCCCCGCTTGGATAATCCATATCTGTCAACCGCCCGAATGCGTCGTACTGGGCAGAGAACTGGGTCGCATGAACCGCAATTCCTCCTTTGCGCAATGTCTGTGTCTCTCTGAGCATTGCCCCAAGACTCGTATAGGCGAATCCTGTTTCCGTTGTGTAGATTCCTCCGTCGGTGTCGACACCGGTCACCCTTCCCAACAGATCGTACTGGCGCGTGATCTGGGTGTTCCCCTGGACCCCAAAGGCAGGGTTGACGGTGGTCTTCCAAAGTTCGTTTCTGATCCCGTACTGGAACCGCATCACTGTCCCCTGCGGATCCGTGATCGACTTGATATTCCCCCGGTCGTCATAGGTCCATGTCCGGCGACTTGTATCTTGAAAGACCTCCGCCAGCAGGCGGTTCGCCGCATCATGCATAAAATAAGTCCGCTCCTGGGCATATCCTTCGATGGGATTTTTCACACAAACAGCTTTCAGACGACCCCTTTCGTCGTACTCCATTTCGCTGACCATCTCCATGCCGGGGCCCGAACCGTCCCCTTGCGTCTGTCGTCGGATATGCCCCGCCTCATCATAGACATACTCGACCTCACGCCCCGCAGAATCGATATGCCTCACGAGCCTTCCCTGCGAATCATAGAACCATTGGGTTGTCCCCATGGGGGTCTGCATGGAATCCAAAAGCCCCCTTTGGCTGTTCCAGGAGAACTGTATCGTCGTGACGACATCCGCCTGAGCCCCTGGGTTCTCCGAGATCTCGCGCATCGTTGCGCTTTTGAGTTGGGAGCTGGCTCCGTTGTAAGCGTAGACGATGTCCGTCAAATGAGGTGAACTGAGGTTGTCCGATTCACGCACCAACCTTCCGAGCGCGTCATACTCCCATTCCCACGGGGTCATCCCCTCGGGCACCACTTTCACAAGGTTTCCGGCCGGGTCATAAAAGTACTGAATCTCCACCCAACCGTCTCCACTACCGAGAGGAAGCCCTTGATCGTCGACCGCCCAGATGGCCTCCTTGATAAGCCGATTCGCTTCATCGTAGGTGCGCCGAACACGCGCGAGCACTTGACTGCCATTCTGCGCCATGCTCTCGGTCACGTTGCCATTGGCATCGAAGGCGGCGACCACCTCCGTCCCCAAGGCATCCCGAATGCGGTTCAACCGTCCGAAGTGGTCATAGAAATACTCTGCTTGCATGTAAGGATTGCCCCCTCCCCTGCTCACCCGAATGAGCCTCCCGATTTTGTCATACTGTTGCTGAATCGTCAGGTCCGGTGATCCCACCCCCCCCCGGATGGTCGCCTTCGTGGGCAACCCCAAATGATTGTATGCAAACTCCATTGAACCGTTCTCCGCTCCTCCAAGGGAATCGATTCGCTCGATGAAGCCGAGGGAGTTGTTCTTGTAGTGCGTCTCAATCACCCGTTGGTGTTGCATCACTGGATCGAATTCGAGATCAACCTTCACCTCGCGCACCGCTCCGTATCCGTCATGGATCCAGCACGTCTGGCTCCATCCATCGCTCCACTCCGAAGTCAAAGGAACCTTCTGGACATTTATCTGCCCGTTGCCGTTGTACTCAAAAAGAACTTCAGCCCCTGAGGAATTCGTAATCCTCATCGGTTGGTTGCGTTCATTGACCTGATAACTCTCCAACCATCCCGTCGTCTCATCGACAAACCCGGTGACATTTCCCACGTCGTCATGGGTATAGCTCTCAGCCCGTGCCAATCCCCCCGCATCCCTGACAGATCGCGTCAAGAGCCCCAAGGGATGGTTGGCTTCATAGGTCGTCGGGATTCCCCGCGGATCAACGAATCTCTTGATCTGCCCGCGGCTGTTGAACTCCTGATAGGATGACAGCATTTGGCTCGTCCCATCCGGCAACGTCACTTCCTGTGAGATCAATTGGCTCGTCGGCCGTCCTTGGTTGTCGTACCCATAGCTGATCGTATAGGTCTTTTTCTGCCCCGTGGGATCCTCTAGGCAAGTAGCAGGACTTCTATAGCTGGTCACATTCCCCTGGTCATCATAAGTCCATTCAGCTCGGCGAACTTCGCTTCCGTTCCCAGAGAAGACTCGCCACTCCAACAGGTGATTTCGAAAACGAGGATTCGGATTGGCCAAGTCGCGCTCGAACTCTTCGACGACGCCATCTGGCCTTTGGATTTTCGCCAGCAGCAGCGTGGGAGAGTGGTAGGTATACCGCGTGATGGCGGCTCTCAGATCATTGTCCGGAAAGGCAGGGTCATAAACCTTCACCATCACGACATGCTTGAGGCCCCTTATCTCCTCAATATAGTACTTGCTCTGATTTCCCAGCGGATCGATCGTCCGGTTATAGATCCCGTCCTTGTCCCCCAAACCGTATTCAAAGGTCCATGTTCCCCCTCGCGTCCGCTGTTGAATGACCCGACCCAGAGCGTCATATTGATTCGTGAACGTGACCGTTCCCGAAGGAGTCGTTTTCGAAACAAGATTTCCGGTTGCATCGTAGCCGTAGTACATCGTCGTGCCATCCGGATAAGCCGACGTCGCGGGGAATGTCACACTGGCCAGCAAGGCTTGACTGTTGTAAGCGTAACTCCATCTTCGACCCGTATGGTCCGTGATCGTATAGATTCGCCAAAACCCGTTGACCATCTCCCATGTGAATTTCAGCCTGGACTTCCCCGTCGTCCCGACAATTTCCTCCAAGAGTTTCGTGGTGGGGTCGTAATTGAGCGTCACCTCGTTCCCGAAAAGGTCCCTAATTTTTTTCATGACCAAATAGACCCGCCCATTCGCGGTGACAATCTCTTCATAGTCCAACGTCATGCCGTCACCACGCTGGCGCGTTGCTTTTTTCATGGGACTGCGCAAATCCACTTTCAGCGAAGACTCGAAAAGGCCTGGGGGCGGGTCAAATCGGGCGTATCCATCTTTTCTTTCAGCGAGGATATATGAACGCTTCCCTCCATATCCGCTATGGGACTCGAGGAACCCACTCGGTGCCTGTGGAAGCACCAAGAATCGAGTGTAGTTGCAGTCCCACCCTTCTCCGAACGGTTGAAACCCTCCCGGACGGGATTCGCGATCCTCAGGATGCGAAGAGTAAGAGCGCTCGACAGCCAATGGCTGGCCCACACCGGGTATGGAAACATCTCGCTCTAATAAAAGGAAACGACCCGTGGCTATCTCCACCGGATCCGCTTTCACGGGTGGGAGGGGTTGAGGTATCGAGGGAGGGGGAATGGATGGATCTCCTTGCTGGGTTGACGGAGCGCCTTCGGCCGTCCAGATGACAATGGAAACCCCCCCTACGACCAACCGTCTCAAGTTTAGCCATGGCGCATGACTCATTGTGCCTCCCAGTTTGTAAGCCGAAATGCACGCTCTTCAGAATCCAGAAGCCCGCTTTCGATCTCATTAAATCTAACCCTAACCCACATTGCCGCCAACTTAATCTAGGACGCCTCTGACATGAGCCAAAGATTTCCAATGGCGTCGTGCCTTG
>SBBH01000151.1 GCA_005239795.1 Planctomycetales bacterium | reverse complement strand
CGTCTGGCCCCCTCGGTCTTCCGGACGCTGGGCGGGGGAATGTTTGCCAGTCCCGGGACCTCCGACGAAAAAGTCTATTTCTGCGAGGCGGAGCTTTCCGATTCCTACGGGGAAGGGGGTTCGAAACGCCCTGTCGGGGACGGATCGGTGATGCCCGTTGGAGACGGTTCAATAATGGAAGAAGGGACGCGCGTGGTCGAGATCGAGCTTTCGGAGGCGGTTCAGATGTGCCGGGACGGCCGGATCCCCGACATGAAGACCGAAGTGGCCCTCGTGAGACTGGCCGATCGTTTGGGATACCAGACGGGAGGACGCGGCGCATGAGCTCCGGCCCGCTTACCGACAAACCCCCGACGTCGATTGCCGCGGTCCACGATTTCGGAGCGAAACTCCGCCAACCGTCGCTGGTCGAGCGCCTCAAGGAGTACGTCCTCTGGCAGGCCTCCCTGCGCGGACATCCCTTGAAAGAAGCTCTGCCGTTCGACAAGGCGCTCGGGCCCGAACGCTCGCCGATCTCCATCAACCTGGATCTCACCACCGCCTGCAACTACCTGTGCGACCACTGCGTCGATTACGACATCCTGAACACCGGGATCCGACACGACGACGAGGCGCTCAAAAATTCCTTGGCCCTGATGGCGGACAAGGGATTGCGTTCTGTGATCCTGATCGGCGGGGGGGAGCCGACAGTTTATCCGAAGTTCGAGGAGATCGTCCATTTCCTGAAGGACCGCGCCGTCCAGACGGCGGTCGTCACGAACGGCAGCGGGAACGCCAAGATCCTGAGCGTGGCCCATCGGTTCGACGAGCGCGATTGGGTGAGGCTTTCGCTCGATTCCGGGAATGACGCGACGTTCCAGGCGATGCACAAGCCCAAGAAGAAGATCACGCTCGACCAGATCTGTGACAGGATCCCGCTGATCAAGGAGAAGAACCCACGCCTTCGCATCGGGTTCTCGTTCATCATCACGTGGAAGGGGGCGACCGCCAACAATTTCGCGATCGTCGAGAACATCGGCGAGATTGTCGAGGCGGCCGAGCGGGCGCGCCGGTACCAGTTCGACTACATTTCCTTCAAGCCGTTCCTGGAGCGCGCTCCGGAGAACAATGCCGAGGTGGTCGGGATCACTGACGCCGCGCGCGAGTTCGACGAGACGATCCGGCGGATCCGCCGCGAGGTCGACCGCGCCAAGTCTCTCGAGACGCCCGGCTTCCGCGTTGTCGAAAGCACGAACCTGCGCGTCCTCGAGAACCGCACCTACAAGGAGTTCACCCGGCAGCCCAAGACCTGTCACTTTCAATTCTTTAGGCAGGTCTTAAGTCCCCTCGGGATCTACAACTGTCCGGTCTACCGGCACGTCCCGCAGGCCAAAATGGGCGAGAAGGGGGGATATGCCACCCCCGCGGATTACGCCGGGACGCGCGCGCGTGTGGCCGAGCTCATCCGCGGTTTCAACGCCACCAGTGAGTGCAAGGAGGTCACCTGCCTTTATAATCCGGCCAACTGGTGGCTTGAGGACCTGATCGAGCACCCGGAGAAGCTGGAGATGCTGGACCTCGTGGATGAACAACAGGACTTTTTCTTTTAACCGCTAACCACTAATCTCTAACCACTTTCTCATGGGTCAAGAAGAGATCTACCTCGGCGCCGAAGAGAAGATCGAGAAGACTCTCGAGCTCCTCACCGAAGGGCTCCGCAAGGTCCGCACGGGACGCGCCAGCCCCGCCCTCGTGGAAGGGCTCCGGGCCGACTACTACGGGACCCCGACCCCCTTGAAGCAGATCGCCCAAATCAGCGTGGCCGACGCCCAGCTCCTGGTGATCCGCCCTTTCGACGCGGGGGCCCTGCAGGCGATCGAGAAGGCGATCCAGAAATCGGACCTGGGTCTCTCCCCCGCCACCGACGGCAAGATCATCCGCCTGCCGATTCCTTCCTTAAGCGAGGAGCGCCGCAAGCAAATGGTGGGGCTCGTCAACGCCCAGGCCGAGCAGGCCAAGGTCGCGATCCGCAACGTCCGCCGGGACGCCTTGAAGCAGGTCGACGACGAGGAGAAGAAGGGGGGGATTCCCGAGGACGACGCCGAGCGCGCCCGCGACGAGATCCAGGCGATGATCAAGAAGTACGAAGGCCGGGTCGAGGATCTCGTCAAAAAGAAGAGCGACGAGCTTTTGAAGATCTAAAGATTGATATCCGTCGTTCGTGATTCGTGGTTCGCAGGGATCAATCATATGGTGAGGGATCTCAGGGTTGGAGGGATGTGCTGCGCCCCCTGATGTCGGCCACTCCCTTCCGCCTATGCCCATGCGGCTTGCCGCATGGGAAGCGACGGCGGACCCACCGTAGGACCGATAGGTCTGTAGGCGGGCGGGGGACGTTCGCCGGGGGAACTACCAGCCACCACCCCGGCTCACTTCGGTTCGGCGACGGGCGAGGCGAAACGGACGAGAACCTTCCCTGTAAGTGCCGGTCCGCGCCTCGCCCTGTCGAACATACCCCCTCGGGGGCGGCCGACCGGGGGCGCGTTCTTCCGGTTCTTAAGCGCCATCCTCAGGGAAAAAAGGACACATGGAGCAACTTCTGGAGTTTAATCCTGAAAGGTTCAACCTTTCAGTTCGGCGAGGGCGTTCGGATTGACCGTACCGCTGGCGCGGTAGAGGCCCACCGCGATCGCGAGCCCCACCGCCGCCTCACAGGCGGCCACCGCGATCACGAGGAGCACCAGGACATGCCCCGCCTCGCCGCCATGCTGGCGCGCCGCTGCGATGAAGAGGAGGTTGGCGGCGTTTGCCATGAGCTCGACCGACATGAGGATCGTCAGGAAGTTGCGCCGCAGGAGCACCCCCGCCAGGCCCACCGAAAAGAGTCCCGCGCTCAGGTACGCGTAGTGCGCGAGCGTCACGGGGGTCATGAGGCGGCGTCCTTTCCTTGCTCCGGTCCCGGGCGTCCCAGGGCGATCGCCCCGACGAGAGCCGCGAGCAGCAAGACGGACACGAGCTCAAAGGCGTAGACGAAGCGGGACCCCGGCGCGAAGAGGAGCCTGCCGATCGCCCCGGCCGTGCCGAACTCCGGCCCCACCGCCGGCGGGGTCGGGGCATCGACCGCGAAAAATGCCGTCAGCCCCAGGAAAAACGCCGCGCAGACGACCATTCCCGCGGCCGCGGCGGCAGGCCGCAGGGGTTTCTCGCCCGAATCGCCCCGCAGGTTGAGAAGCATCACGGTGAAGACGATCAGGACCAGGATCGCTCCCGCGTAGACCATCACCTGCACGGCCCCCGCGAGGTGCGCCTGGAGCGAGATGAAAAGGACCGCCGTCGAAAGAAGCGTCGCCGCGAGCGACAGGGCCGAATAGAGAGGGGAACGCGCCAGGATCACGCCCAGGGCCGTCAGGATCGCTAGCGTCCCGGCGATCCAGAAGCAGAAAGGGTGGCCCATCGGGAGGAGGATAAACACCAAACACCAAAAAGCCAAACACCAAAACCCGCAAACACACAGAACCCAAAGACAGACGAAACCCGCCGGAGTGCTAACATGGGATCCATGCCGCTTGCGATGCGGATTCGACTGACCTTTCCGCTGATCCTTCTCTTGGCGGCTCTCCCTGGCGCTCTTTTCCTCTGGGTTCCGTTTCACCTGGATGACATCTCGCACCTGATCGAGAGCCGGGGGCTTGTCGACCTCCGGGCGGCCTGGCCCGAGGACTGGATGCGTTATTTCGCGCGCGGCGTTACGGGGCTGTCGTTCGCCCTCGATCGGCAGATCTGGGGGGAGGGGAATCCCCTGCCCTACCGCCTGGTGAACGTCCTCCTGCACGGGGCGAACGGCTGGCTCTTCTATCGCCTGTTCCTGGCGTGGGGGATCGCCTCCCGGACGCGCCGCGTCTCGCTGGCCGGGGCGCTCGCGGCGGCGGTCTTCCTCGTCCATCCGCTCCAGACAGGATCGGTCACCTACATTTCGGGGCGCCATGGCCTCCTGTCGACTTTTTTTATTTTGGGCGCTCTCCTGGCGTTTCTCGGGATTCTCAAAGGGCAAAGGAGCCTGGCGGCATTCGGGGGATCGGCGTTCCTGGCGTTCGGGGCCAAGGAGGAAGCGCTCATCCTTCCGACCCTGATGGGGCTGGCGAGTTTTTTTCATCGTCGGAGCCGAGACAGATCCTGGCGGCCTCAGCCCAGAAGCCGGGCCCGCGCGGCGGGGGCGTGGCTCATCGCCGTGGGGCTGGTGGTTTTTTTTCTCGCCGTCCGCTTCGGTGATCCCTGGCGCGGCCGCGACACCCCCGCCTCTCCCGGCTGGGTGGTCACCGAGGCGGAACGGATGTACGACCGCGCGAGCTATTTCAGGACGCAGTGCGCCGTCATCCCCAGCGACTACCTACGGAAATGGCTGTTTCCGACGGGATTGTCGATCGATCTCGATCCGCCGGTCAGGTGGCGTTGGGACGCCTCCTCGTCGGCGGGGG
>SBBH01000196.1 GCA_005239795.1 Planctomycetales bacterium | reverse complement strand
TGTCCCCATCCTCGCTTTCCGTCCCATCGGCAGCCTCCTTTCTGGCTACCAGATAGATCGGATCAGCGCACCTCACCACTTTTGGGATAATTTCTAAAAACTGCTTCTACGGTGGCGGACGGCCGCATCGAAGGCGGTTTCGAGCCTCCCTGCCACCAAATCCCAGGAGAGCGCTCGCTGGGCCCGGGCCCGGGCCGCTTCCCCAAGACGCCTGCACAGCGGCGCGTCGGAGAGAAGCACGAGGATCCTGTCCGCCAATGCCGCGGCGTCTCCGACCGGGGCAAAGAGCGCCGCCTCCTGGAGAATCTCGCGGTGGGCCGGCGTGTCTGTCGCGGCGACCGCCAGACCCGAGGCCATGTAGTTGCAGAGCTTGGCGTTCCCCTCCGTGACATCCCCCTTGGCACTGACCCCGACCGCCGCCAGACGCAGGAATTCGGGCGCCTCGCGGTAGTCGATGCGCCCCGTGAAGCGGCAGGCGTGGGCAATCCCCAAGCCGAGCGCCTTGGCCTCGTATTCTTTCTGGCGGGGATACCCCATCACGAGAAAGCGCGCCTGCGGCTCCTTCTCGACCACGCGCGCGGCCGCCGCAAGCAGAGTATCGACCCCTTGATGGGCGCTCAGGATCCCGAGGTAGGCCACGACTTTCGAGGGATCGGGAAGATTCCAGCGCGCCCTCAAAGGTTCTGAGGAGGGTCCGGGATGGAAAACGGCCGTATCGACGCCCGTGCCGGCGACGAAGGTGCGCGCCGGGTCGCTCCCCCACCGGGCCGCCAGCTCAGAGGCAAATGCTCCGGTCTGCGTCACCACCGCATCGGCGCGGGAGACCGCCCACCTTTCGACGGGGGAAAGCCACCTCCCGAGGCGCGGCCACCCGTGATGGAACATCTCGACCGAGAGGCTCCCCTGGAATTCCGCGGCCACCGGCACACCCAGAAGCGGCCTCAGAGCCATACCAATCGCGGCCCCCTCATGCAGGTGCGCATGCAGAACATCGGGCTTGAAGCGCAGCGCCTCGGCGTGAACCACCTGCAGGAGCATCGGGTCGGCCGCGAGCTTGAAAAGGGAAGGTCCCGACGCCGTCTTGCGATAGGCCCAGATCCGGCGGATCCTCCGGATCCCGAACGAGCCGGCGTCGCGGCCGTGGCCGTAGGTCGCGAGCGTCACCGCATGCCCGCGGCCAGCGAGGGCACTCGCCTCCTCGTAGATCTGCACATGACACCCCCGATCGGAAAAGTACGGCGTGGGGGCGATCGAGAGAATCCTCACGGATGGGTGGGAGGACTTTCTTTTTCTACTGCGGGGCGCGGGGAGTCATCAGGCTCTCCACATAGCCGCTCTTGAACATCCGTTCCACGTACTGATAGGGCCACTCCTTCCCCTTGGACTGGTCCTGCGTTTGGTGGAGCTGGGCCAATCCTTCTACAAACCGCTGATCCTTGAACGACCGGATGGCGAGCCAAAAAGGAATGTCGTTTTTCAGGGCCGGATTGGCGACATTCCGGGTCGACTCGACGAATTCCTCGGGTGTCATCCGGTCCAGCATCAGCAGCGCCGCCTTGGCATAGAAGGGTTCCTTCAAGATCTTCTCCGCGCCAGCCACTCCATTGAAGGTGACAATTGATTCCCTAACCCCGTCGGGCCGCTGGGCCTGGACCAACCCCAGTTTGAGCATGATCGCAGCCCAAAGATCTCTGTCGCGCGAGTCGCGCGACTGTTTGGCACACATCGCGGCATACATCGCGGCGTTGACGAAACTCTCCTGGGCCTCGGAAAGAGCCTCATTCATCTCAGCTTCCTGACCCGCCTCGCGATGCTCAAGGGATTTGAGCATCCCGAGATCCCCGATCTCGTTCAAGGCCTCGCTCAAGAACCGCCAACTCTCGGGAGTCTTGGCCCTATCCAAAAGATAGACACTGAGGCTCTGGAGAAGACGGTCGGCTTGAGAGGTTTCGCCGCTCTCGAGATACGTCCCCAAGCTCAAGACATCGAGGCGCCCCTTGTGGTAGCGGTTCCAATCCTTGACGAGCGCTACAAGGTCTGCATGCAGGGCGAGCGCTTCTGAAAACTGCTCGAGATTCCTGAGCGAGCGCGTCAGGATCGCCCCCCCCTCCACGCGCAGGGCGTTGTAGTCGATGAGACGCTCGACGGCGACGTCATAGCTTCTGATCAGGTCGGCTCGTCCTCTCTCCCACTGCTGCATCAACATCTGCCACCGATTAAAACGCGCCTTATAATCCCACTCATTCGGAAACGCCTCTCGCTCGGGAGGAGGATTCTCCTTCAGGTAGGCGTCGCGGGGATTCCCCTCGGGAAACTGCTGTTTGAAATCCAGCTCAGGAGAAGGGTATTTCGCATCCCACCCCGTCAGAAGGGCGACCACGGCGGAGTCGCGCTCCATGAAAAGGAGCGCCCTCGCCTTCTTGATCTCGACCGACATCTCGAAAAACGGCACGGCGTCTCTCAAAGGCTCGTAGTCAAATGCCGTCAGGAATTCGTCAGACCATTCCACGACATCCTGGTACTGGCGCCTTTCGCACCCTGCTGTCAGCAATTCCATCACTTTGGCAGCGGCATCCGGAAGGCGCTGAACCATCAGGTTCATTTCGATCTCATCCCAGAGATCCTCGATCGGGGCGCTTCGGCGCCGGGTCCGCTTATGGCTGGACCAGTTCACAAATCCCGACAGGACGCGCTCGGTAGCTCCCCGGAAGAGATGACTCCCCACCTGAAGCCGCCCCCCCTTCGCCGCTTGGACAAGCTTTCCAAAGTGGATCTCGAACGCCTGAAAATCCCCTTCCCAGAGATAGGTTTTCGCGACCCAGAGCGGCGCCTCCTTGCCGTCGGCGCTGTCGGGAAATCGCTTCGCCAGATCCTCAAACGCACGGCGGGCGGCGTCAAAAGATTCCCGGATCTCGGCTTTCTGCTCCTCGGTCTTGACCTCCGACTCGCTCTTCAGATCCCCTTTCTTCATGAAGCTGTGCCCGAGATGCCAGAGCGCCCGCGGCGTTTCGTCAGCATCTGGATATTTTCGGCAGAATTCGGAAAGCATCTGGACGGCGTCCTCCAAACGACCATCGTCCTTCGCCCGCGTCGCCTCCTCGAACTCGGCGCGCCGA
>SBBH01000204.1 GCA_005239795.1 Planctomycetales bacterium | reverse complement strand
GGCCCGCGGCGAAGTGCTCCAGATCGTCGTGTTCTGCTTCCTGTTCGGCGCCGCCTGCGCCGCTGTCGGCAGACGCCGGCCGCGATACCGTCGGGACGAAAGATGCAGATCGGAGCGCACCCCGCCGACCTCGTTTGAACGGTCATCTCAGGCCGCCGTCTCCTGGGCCGAGCGCGTCGGGCGAGCCGAGCCTTCCGAAGAGCGCCGAGGCGCCCGGCGCTTCCATGGAGTCCGCGGAGGACAAAAGAATACAACGCGCCCGGGACATCCTCGAGGCGCGCCTGTCGATGCGTGATCCCTTCAGGGGCCCCATGATGGAGCGGGGGCGTGAGGAGATACTGGGGCCCCCCGGGCCGGAGCTGGCGGCCTCTTTCGTGGAGGAGTTTCGCGCTTCCGAGGGGGAGCGCCGCCTCGCGGCGCTCTTCCTCGCGATCGAGGCGGGAGGGAGTGACGCGGCCGCCTTCATGGGGAAGATCGTCAACGGGGAGGCGGAAGGGCTCTCTGCCGAGGAGCGTCTCCTGGTGCTCCGTTCGCTTCCGGGGATCCCGTCGGCGGGAGGGCTTCCGGTCGATTCCGCAACGGTCGACGCCGCCTACCGCTTGAGCGCGTCGAGCGAGCCCGACGAACGCAAGGGGGCGGCGGGGATCCTCGCGACGCAGGACGACGCCCAGGCGCGCGTGGTCCTGATGAATCTGGCCGACCGCGACGCGGACAGTTGGGTCCGCGCCGCCGCGATCCGGGCCCTTGGGCGCGCCGGAGACCGCTCGACCTTGACCTATCTTGAGGCCTATCCCCGGGAGGATTTTGCCCAGGAGTATTGGGTCCAGGGGGCTCTCGAGGACGCGATTGCTCAACTGGCCCGCAGGCTGGGGGACGGCTCTCCCCAAGAGGAATGAGCGGCGGACTTTATGATGTAGGGCGAAGGCTGTAAAGTCCGCATCCCCCGTGTCCTACGGGCTTCAAAATTTCCCCAAAATTTTTTAGACAGGTGTGCGCCGAAGAGTAATCTTCAGTCAATCGCGCGGCTGGCCAAGTATACTAAAAGGAGACCGAGGCCATGAGAATTGGAAAGCGCCCCCTGGATGTTTTCGGGAAGCTCCGACGCCAACTCGGGATCGATGCGGGCGACGCATCGGCCGGAGGTCGGGCCCGCCGGCGCCAGCGCGACCGGGATCTGCATGCCGCCGGGGCGTTTTCCGCCCGCGTGGTCGAGGCGGGGGGGCCGTCCGCCGGCGCCGAGGCCGAAGATCAGGCGATGTCGGAAGTGACCCGGCGCATCGCGGGCGCCAACCCCCTTGCGGCCCATGAGATGATCTGCCGGTTCTATGCCGCCCGGCGCGAAGAGTCGCGCAAGGCGGCCCTGCTCCTGGCCCTGCGCTGCGGCGGTCCCGAGGCAGGGCAGTTTTTGGGGGAGCTTCTCGAGGGGGGGCCGATCCACCAGGAGGAGCGGCATCTGGCCCTGCGGGCCCTTCCGTTCCTTGAATCTTCGCATCGGCTTGTGATTGACGAGGCGCTCGCCGAACGCGCCTATGCGATGACCCGTTCGGCCGACCTCGACGAGCGGAAGGGAGGGGCCGGGCTTTTGGGGACGCAGGACACGCCCCGCGCGCGAGAGCGCCTGATGGAAATGGCGGAGGCTGATCCGGAGCCCTCCGTCCGGACGGCGGCGCTCCGGATGCTCGGCCAGAACGGGGACCAGACGACGCTGGCCTATCTCAAGGCCTATCCCCTCGCCGAACTTTCCCCCGGGGCGTGCGAGGCGCTCACCGGGGCCCTCTGGAAGCTCGAAAAGAAGCAAGTGGCGTAGGATTCGCGCGAAACTCACTGATCGATCTCTGGCAGTTGATAAATTTAATTTTTAAGTTAATATTATTTCATGGTGGCCATCCCGGTCCGCTCCTGGTGCGACGTCAAGGGGCTCACATTGACGGCGCTGGCCCGCCGCGCGGGGATCGCCCTGCCCGTCGTCTCCGACTACGCGCGTGGAAAGCGCAATCCCACGCTTCGAAGTCTTCAAGCCCTGGCGGATGTGCTGAATGTTCCCCTCTGGAAGTTTCTGAAAGGGCCGGAGCCGGGGGAAGGGCTTCCCTCGGAGGAGGAGTTGCGCGCTCAGAATCTGGCTTGGTTTGGCTCGCTGACGCCCACCCAGCGCTTGCGCGCCGCCGAGGCGCACCGGCGCTTCGTGGCTCGCGTCCGCGTGAGCACGGTGAGGAGGCGACGTGGAGCCTGACGCGGTCGATCCCGCCGTTTTTTTCAAGGAGATCAACCGGGCGCGCGTGCGCTGGCTCATGATCGGCCGCCAGGCCCTCATCCACTACGGAGTTCCTTTGCAAACGATGGATTACGACATCTGGATCGACCCGGGGGCCGCCAACGTGGAAAAATTCCTGCACCAGGCGGCGGAGGCGGGATTGGATGCCCCGCGGAAAGCCTCCGAGGTGGCGGCCCGACCGTTCTTTTCGGCGTTCGGGAGCCTCTTGAAAGTGGACGTCTTCAAGGTGCGGTCGTTCACGAATCTCGATGGGAAAACCGTGGATTTCAAGAGGGCCTACCGGCGGAAGGTCATCGCCTCCGCCAAAGGAGATCCCCTGAAGATCCCGCTCCCCTCGCTTGCGGATCTGGCGCTTCTCAAGCGGATGCGCGACACCCCGCGCGACCGCGAGGACCTGGAGTATCTGGCGCGGCTTCAGCGCCCTTGCCCTCGATAAAGGGGGCGCCGATGGCGCGTTGCCTTTGCCGACACGCAGGGCTAGAATCCCCCTCTCGTTGCGGAGTGCGGATCAAATAAAGAAAGGAGCGGGAGATGGCCTCTGATCGCAAACTGGTGAACTACTCGGCCGAGGGGGGCGTTGGGACAATCGAGATGTGCGACCCCCCGGCCAACACCTACACCTACGAAATGAATCGGCAGTTGGACGAGGCGATCCTCACCGCCCGGATGGACGACTCGGTGCATGTGATCGTCCTCCGGGGGAACGGCGACAAGTTCTTTTCCGCCGGCGCCAACATCAAGATGCTGTCCGAAGTCACGCCGCGCTTCAAATACTTTTTCTGTCTGCACGCCAACGAGACCTTGAACCGCCTCGAGCAGACCCCCAAGCTCGTGATCGCGGCCCTGAACGGCCACACGGTGGGCGGCGGGCTCGAGATCGCGATGGCGGCGGACCTGCGGATCGCCAAGAAGGGGGCCGGCAAGACGGGGCTCCCGGAGATCAACCTGGGCGTCCTTCCGGGAACCGGCGGCACGCAGAGGCTTGTGAGGATCGTGGGGAAATCGAAGGCGATCGAGCTCATGACCACGGGGCGGCTCCTCGAGTTCGAGGAGGCGCAGGAGCTGGGGATCGTGAACGCTGTCTTCGAGGCCGAAAATTTTTGGCCCAAGCTCTACGAGTACGCGCGGTCGTTCATCCCGCCGGGGCGCGCCTCGAAGGCAGTGGGGCTCATCAAGCGCTCTGTCCAGTCGGGGGCAGAAGTCCCCTTCGAGAGCGCCTTGGCGATCGAGCGGGAGCTCCAGCAACAGCTCTTCCAGAGCGAGGACGCCAAGATTGGGCTCAAGGCGTACGTGGAGAAGCAGAAGGCAGCCTTTAAAGGGCAATGAAAAGTCATGAGTCATGGGCCATGAGTCATGAGAAAAAAAAGACAAATACCTTTCTCGTGACGCGTGTCTCGTGACACGTGACGGAAAGGCAGCAAATGAGCTTAAGACTGCCCAAGACTGATCTCTTCATCGATGGCCAGTGGACGCCGCCGTCGACCGGAAAGAGCTTCGACGTTGTGAATCCCGCCACGGAAGAGGTCATCGCCAAGGTCGCCTCCGCCGGCGCGGCCGATGTCGATCGCGCGGTCGCGGCCGCCCGCAAGGCGCTCGAGGAAGGTCCCTGGGCCAAGATGGCCGCGAAGGATCGGGCGAAACTGATCTGGAAGCTGGGAGAGCTTCTCTTGAAATACAACGAGGGGGATGTCGCGGTCCTCGAGACGGCGCATAACGGCAAGCCGATTTTTGAGTCGCAGTACGTCGACATCCCGCACAGCGCCGAATGCCTCTTCTATTTCGCGGGGTGGGCTACCAAGATCCACGGCGAGACGATCCCGACGGCCCCCGACGCCTTCACCTATACGCTGAGGGAGCCCTTGGGGGTCGTGGGGGCGATCACGCCGTGGAACTTCCCGCTCATGCTCGGGATCTGGAAGGTGGCGCCGGCGCTGGCCGCCGGCAACACCATCGTCTGGAAGCCGGCATCGCTCACGCCTCTCACCGCCTTGCGTTTCGCGGAGATCAGCCAGGAGGCGGGGCTCCCCCCCGGCGTCCTGAATGTTCTGACCGGCTTCGGCTTGGAGGTGGGAGGGGCCATGGTCCGCCATCCCGGGATCGACAAGATCGCCTTCACCGGTGAGACGAAGACCGGCGTCCAGTTGATGAAAGATGCCGCCGACTCCCTGAAGCGCGTGACCCTGGAGCTCGGCGGGAAGTCCCCCAATATCGTTCTCGCGGATGCCGACCTGGAAGCGGCCGTGCGCGGCGCCACGAACGGCATCTTCTACGGCAAGGGGGAGGTCTGCGCGGCCGGGAGCCGCCTCCTCGTGGAAGAAAAAATCCATGACGAGTTCATGGCCAAGCTCGTCGATCGCGTCGCAAAGCTCGTCCCGGCCGACCCCATGCATCCCAAGACCCGGTTGGGGGCGCTCGTCTCCAAAAAACAGATGGAGACGGTCCTCTCCTATGTGGAGGCGGGGAAGAAGGAAGGGGCCAAGCTCGTTGCCGGCGGCAAGCGGTTTGATGTCGGCGGCAAGGGGTACTTCGTCAAGCCCACCGTCTTCGACGGTGTCGCGAACGACATGCGGATCGCCCGCGAGGAGATTTTTGGGCCGGTCCTGGCCACGATCCCCTTCAAGGACGCGGAAGACGCCGCGGCGAAGGCGAACGCCACGGTCTACGGCTTGGCCGCCGCCGTCTGGACGAAGGATGTCAAGAAGGCCCACACGATCGCCCGACGCCTGAAGGCTGGCACCGTCTGGGTGAACGCCTACAACCTGTACGACAACGCGCTCCCCTTCGGGGGATATAAGCAGAGCGGCTTCGGCCGCGAGTGCGGCGCCTCCGCGATCGAGCATTATACCCAACTGAAAAGCGTTTGGGTCAGCCTGACTTGAGTCACGCGTCACGCGTCACGCGTCACGGGTCGGCGGGCGAGGCGCCCTTGTCGCTTGACGAATTCCTCCAGATCGCGGCAGCGGTCCTGGTCTTGGAGACGTTTTGGATCTTCATGGCGCGCTTCCCTTGGTATGTGATCACCGCGGGGATCTGGGGGACGGGGCTCTGCCGCTTGGCTCAGGTGGCGGCGATTCTTCTGATGGCGTTCCGGATGTACGGGCGCGCTCCGGCGGCGGTGGGGTTGTCGATCGCGCGTTGGCGCGGGGATCTGACCGCGGGGTTGGCCGCGGTGCTTCTTCTGGGGGGGGCGGCGATCGGGGCACGCGAGGCGGTCCTGCAGATGAAGGGGATCGATCTCTTTACGGCGCTGGGACTGCGCGTCCGGCCTTTTGGCGGCCCGATCTCTCTCTGGGTCGTGGCACTTGTCATGGGAGTCGTGGGGCCCGTGGCGGAGGATCTCTTTTTCTGGGGGATCTGTTTTCCCGTGGCCAGGCGCCGCTGGAATGCCGTGGCGGCGAGCGCCGTCGTCGTCCTCCCCTACGCCCTTCTCCATTGGCAAGGGGGATGGCAGTCCCTCCTGCCGCCGGCTGTCGGCGGGACGCTTTTCGTCGCGCTTTTCGCCTGGCGCGGGTCGATTTTGGCGACCGTCCCCCTGCACGGGGCGGCGAACCTCTTGATGCTCCTTATCAATCGACAGGTGCTCTTCCCGCCTATATAAATATTCCGGCGAGATGGCGGCTGCGTTCGCTTCCCGAGGCCACTGGAAGTCGGTGCGCGATCCCGCCGAGCCGGGAGACGATCCTGAAAATAGAACGCGAGGAATGGCAGCACCGATCGAAAGACATAGCCTAATAAGCTTCGGTTCGGTTGAAAATTTGTCGGAGTGTTTCGTTTGTGATAGAACTTCCTTGAGATATGAGTAATCGAAGGAAGGCCCATGTCCACTATCGAGCCAAAGTCCTCTCGGACGGTCACATCCCGCTCCCAGAGACATTTCGTGCCAAGACGGGCGAAGAGATTGAAGTAACTGTTGTTCATTCCACCCTTGAATTGAGCGACAAGAAAGTTGGGCGCCGGACGGAATACTTCCTCAAGAAGTGGATCGGCGTGGGGCGTGGGAGCGGCTCTGGCGTGGCCGGACGTCATGACGACTACCTGTACGGCGACGACACGTAGCAGTGCGGCGTTTCTTCGTTGATACGGGCATCTGGCTGGCCTCTCTGGACGTAGCCGACCCCTTCCACAACCAGCCCGTGCCATTCTAAAAGAGCATCGCACCTATCAACTGGTCACCACTTCGCTGATCCTGTCCGAAACGATTACTCTTCTCCGCAGGGAGTTGGGTCCTGACCACGCAGCGTCCTTTGGACAGGAATTTCTTGACGGAAAGGTCGGAGCTCTTATTGACCCAGAGGGTGAGGACTGGAAAGCTGGCTTGGCTCTTATGAGAAAGTACCATGAGCAGAAGTTGAGTCTGGCCGATGCCGTCTCGATTGCAGTGATCCGACGCATGGACATCGAGAAGGTCGCCTCCTTCGATCGCCATTTCCGGATCATTCTCACCCAGTGTGAGGTGATCGGGGTCGACGAGAAATAACCTCGTCATTTTGGATGCTGCCCCCTTTTTCAGTGAAGAACCCCGCTCTCCCAGGCGGGGCATCCTGGCAAGTTTCGTGAAGAGCTTATTTTTCGCGCTCGCGCCGGAAGCGCGATGCGCGAAAAATGCGCGCGCCCGGCGAGGGTCGAACTCACAACCTTCGGCTCCGCAGGCCGACGCTCTATCCAATTGAGCTACGGGCGCAAGAAACAGACATCGGATCATAATGACTCGTGCTGGCCGGCGCGATAATCTTTCGGTGTGGAGCGCCTGGCGATCGACGGCGGGACCCCGGTCCGCAAGCAGAAGATCCCATTCCACGCCTTGGATCTGGGGCCCGAGGAGGCAGAGGCGGCTGCGCGCGTCATCCGGTCGGGAAATCTCATCGGGAACGGCCCGGTCACGCGGGAATTTCAGGAGCGGATCGCCGGGATCGCGGGGGTCCGGCACGCCTTTTTCACCGCCTCGGCGACCGCCGCCTTCCATGTGGGGATCCTCTCGGCCGATCTCGCGCCCGGCGACGAGGTGATCCTTCCCAGTTTCGCGTTCGTCTCGATCGCCAACGTCCTGGTCCTCGCCGGCGCGCGCGTCCTCTTCGCCGACATAGAAAACAGGACGCTCAATCTGGACCCCGCCTCCGTGGAGAAGGCGCTGACATCCAAGACTCGCGCGGTCGTCCCGGTGCATTACGGGGGGCAGTCGTGCGACTTAGAGGCGCTTGTGGATCTGGCCCGCAAGCGCCGCTTCGAAATCTGGGAGGACGCGGCCCAGTCGATCGGCGCCTCCTTCCGGGGGCGGGCTCTGGGGTCCTGGGGGCGGTTCGGTTTCCTCAGCTTCCATCACACGAAGAATGTCTCGACGGGGGAAGGGGGGGCTCTCGTCACGTCCGACGATCAACTGGCGCGGCGCGCCGAGGTGGTGATTGAGAAGGGGACCGACCGGTCGGCGTTCCTGCGTGGCGAAGTGGACAAGTACACCTGGATCGATCGGGGTTCGAGCTTCGTGCAATCCGACATCCTCGCCGGGGTAGGGCTCGCCCAGCTCGACAAGCTCGAGAGGGTGACGGCGCGGCGGCGCCAGATCGCGCGGATCTACCTCGACGGCCTCGCCGGCGTCGCGGGGATCCGGCTCCCCGAGCTCCGCGACGGCATGCTCCCCAACTGGCATATCTTTTGGATCCTGGTGGACCCCGAGCGCCGCGACTGGTTCCTCGCGGCGCTCGCGGCGGAGGGGGTGTCGGCCACCTCCCACTTTGTCCCTCTGCATGGTTCCCCGTTCGCGCGCCGGCACCTGCCGCCCGCCCCTCCCCTTCCGGTGACAGAGCGGGCTGCGGCGTCCCTGGCGCGCCTGCCGATCCATGCGGGGCTTTCGGATGCGGACGTGCGCGATGTCATCGCGGCGGTCCGCAAGGTGGCCGCTCATCTTGTCTTGTAGGAAAGCCTTGAAGGATCCTGGCGTCCGGTTCCATCTCCTGACCCGCGGCCGCCGGACGCTGGCCGTGGCGAGCGCCTTCCGCGAGGAGGCGCCGTTTCTCTTCGACGGGATCGACGGCGCCGCGCCGGTCGGGTGGGTCCAGGGGCGCCGGCGCCACCCGGTCGTGGCGCTTTCTGGCGGCCGCCGGGTCGTCGTGCGCAAGCTCGTCCACGGTGGGATTTTAGGCAGGGCGTTGGGAGAGATTTTCTGGGGCGCCAACCGTCCCCTGAAGGAGTTCATCGCCATGGTTCGGGCCAGTGAAAAAGGGATCCCGGTCCCCGCCGCTGTGGGGGCCCGGATCGACCGGCTGGCCCTCGGGTTCTACCGGGGGGATCTCCTGAGCCTTGAGATCGCGGGGGCCTTGGATCTCGGGGAAATCCTGCGCGGGGAGTGGCAGGATCTCCCTGCGCCCCGCCGGGCGCGCCTCCTCGCGGCTGCCGGGCGCGCCCTGCGGCAGATGCATGACGCGGGGCTCTACCACCCAGACCTCAACTTGAAGAACGTCCTCTTGCGTTGGGACGGGGAGGAGCCGACCATCTTCTTCGTGGATCTGGACGGGGCCCGCTTCTATCAGGCGCTGACATTCCGCCAGAGGCGCTCTGTTCTCTGGCGCCTGGCGCGCTCCGCCGACAAGATCGCCCCTCCCGGCGGCGAGGTGGCCGCTGTCGACAGGCTCCGCTTCCTCTGCGCCTACGCCGGCGCTGACGCGGATCTCGCGGCGCGCCTGAGGCGCTCGTTTGTCGACATCCCTTCCACCTCGGTCTATCGCCGTTTCTGGTGGGCCGTAACAAGTGGAGGCCCGTCTTGACAAAGATCATCCTCGACCACGGCAGGCTCGCGCGCCTGGTGGCCCGCCATCAGCGCCAGGGGCGCTCCGTCGCCCTCACGAACGGCGTCTTCGACCTTTTTCATGTGGGGCACCTGCGGAGCCTCCAGGGGGCCAAGCGCCGCGCTGGGATCCTGGTGGTCGCGGTGAACGACGACCGCTCGACACGCCGCTACAAGGGGCCGGGCCGTCCCCTCGTTCCCGCCGCCGAGCGGATGGAGATCCTGGCGGGGCTTTCGTGCGTCGACTACGTGACGTTGTTTTCAGAGCCGACGGTGGCCCGCCTGATCCTCTGCCTCGCGCCCGACTTTCACGCCAAGGGGACCGACTACACCCCCGAGACGGACCCCGAGCGCGAAGCGGTGGCGGCGGTGGGAGGGAAGACCCTGATCGTGGGAGACGCCAAGCGGCATTCAGTGACCGACCTCATTGGAAAGGTGATCAGGAGTTGCCAGTTCCCAGTCGCCGGTCGCCAGTCAGCTGGGAAACGGAAAAAGCGCAGGAAGTCGACCGGGGACCGGGGACCGGGGACCGGGGACTAGACGATGTCAGTCCCGACGATCACCGCCGCCACCTACGGTTTGAACAGCGCCGCCTATGTGGAAGACTGTCTCAAGAGCCTCGCTTGGGCGGACGAGCGGATCTACGTCGATGGGGGGAGCGCCGACGACACCCGCTCGCGCGCGGCCGGGGCCGGCGCCCGCGTCCTCGACAACCCGTGGACGGGGTTTCGCAATCAGCTGACCTATATTGCGGCGTCCGCGGCGTCTGACTGGGTGCTTGTTTTGGATGTCGACGAGCGCGCGACGCCGGAGCTCGCCGGAGAAGTGCGCCGTGCCGCCGCCTTAGGAAAATATGACGGCTATTACATTCCCCGGCGCACGCGCTATCTGGGCCGGTGGCTCGCACACGGCGAATGGTTCCCCGACTACACCCTGCGGCTCTACCGGCGCGGCCAGGGGCGCTACGTCGGAGAGCCGCATGCCAGGCTCGTGGTGGACGGCCCGATGGGATATCTGAAGCATCCGATCCAGCACCTCGGATACCGGAATCTCACCGAGCAGATGCGCAAGATCGAGCTCTATTCCGATTGGGAAGCCCAGGAGCTTTTCGGGAAGGGCGCGCGCGGGGCCGTCTTGAAGGCGCTTTTTCACCCCCCCGCGCGTTTCATCAAAGGGTACATTGTCAAAGGGGGGATCTTGGACGGCTGGCCCGGTTTCGCGGTGGCGGCGATGACGGCCTATCATGTCTTCGCCAAATATGCGAAACTTTGGGAGTTGCAGAAGAATCTCACGAAGGAGGCGGTGCGATGAGACATCCCACATTCCGGCAGACCTTTTTCCTGGTGTTCATTCTTGCAATCCTCGGCGGGACCGGTTACGGCTTGTATGAAACCTGGCTGTATTTCAGGATCGAATCGCTGGGGTACGATCTGCGCTCCCGCCACGATGATGTTTTCGGAAAGGCCACGGCGGAATTGCGCACGATCGACGTCAAGCGCGTCGTGCCCGCCCTCATCCGGTCGCTCCCGAAAGGGGATGAGCCGACCAATTCGCTGAGTACTGGCTACGAGAGAGTGTACGAACTTCTGGCAGAGCTCACGGGCGAAGAGTACACCGAGGATCCCGTGGAATGGCGCCGATGGGAGGCGAGCCCCAAGGGGCAGAAGTTCCTGGGGAAAAATCAGGTCGAGTGAAGCCGCCGGCGGCTGGGCGCTGGGTCTTCGCGGTCGAGTCGTTCCCAAAAAATCTCGGCGGCGCCCATAAGGCGATCCTGGCCCTAGCGCGCGCGCTCGCGGCCGCGGGCCGCCCGGTGCGGATCCTCGCGCAGTCGGGGGAGGGCTCTTGGGATGGCATCCGCGTCGAGGAGGGATGCTTCCCCCTGGTGGGAAAACGAAACCCCGAAGAAAGGGTGATCTCCTTTTTCGCGGCCGCGTCTCCTTTTCCGGATCTCTACTATCCCCATGGGGGATCCTGGAAATCGTGGGAGCGCCAGAATCGGATTTGCGCCGAAGGGGCTTATCGATGGCTCCAGGCGGTGCGCGTCAAGCTCTCGCCAAAACAGCGCGCCGGCGCCCGAGATGAAGCTCAAATCCTTTTGGGCAGCCGTTCCCCCGAGGTCGTCGCGATCTCTAAAGGGGTCGCCGACGCGATCGCGAACGACTACGGCGTCCCGCGCGGGCGGATCCATCTCGTCTACAACGGCGTCGACACGGAAATGTACCGCCCGGACAACGCCTTGCGCGAGAGGGTCCGCCGCGAGAGGGGGTGGGACCGCGCCTTCGTCTGCCTTTTCGCCGCACATAACTTTCGCCTCAAGGGGCTTGCGAACGCCGTCACGGCGGCCGGGATTCTCGGCGCGCGCCGCGAGGTCCGCTGGATCATCGCCGGCAAGGACAAGCCCGGGCGCTATGCGGCGCTCGCCCGCCGGTTGGGGTGCGGCGAGCGCCTCGAATTCCTCGGGGCCGTCGGGGATCTCCGTCCGCTCTACGCCGCGGCGGATCTCCTGGTCCAGCCGACCTTCTACGATCCCTGTTCGCTTACAAGCCTCGAGGCCCTGGCCTGCGGCCTGCCGGTCTTGACGAGCCGCTGGAATGGCGTCTCCGAAATTTTGCGCGAGGCGGGGGGGGGGCGTGTGGTGGACGATCCTCGCGACGCGGCGGGACTCGCGGCGGCCGTCGAGGAGATGGCCGCGGACGGCCCCGAGGCCCAGGCCCGGCGGCGCACGGCGCGCGCGGCGGCCGAGCGCCACTCGGAGAAGGTCTGGGTGGCGGATATGATCCGCGTGATGGACGGCGTCGCAGGAATTTCCTCATGACTTTCGCGTACGAGCCGGTCATCGGCCTCGAGATCCACGTGCAGTTGGCGACGGCTGCCAAGATGTTTTGCGAATGCCCCAACGCCTTCGGGGCGCCCCCCAATTCCCTGTGCTGTCCGGTCTGCCTCGGCCTGCCGGGCGCGCTTCCCGTGGCGAACCGCCAGGCGGTGGAACTCGCGATCCGGGCGGGACTCGCCTTCGGCTCCGAGATCCAGTCTCCCACGAAGTTCGACCGGAAGAACTATTTCTATCCCGACCTTCCGAAAAACTACCAGATCTCGCAGTACGACACCCCGATCTGCAGCGGCGGGAGCCTGGAATTCGAGCGGGCGGGGGGG
>SBBH01000091.1 GCA_005239795.1 Planctomycetales bacterium | reverse complement strand
CCTCGGGCAGGACTCGGTCACAACGCCTCGCTCCCGCTCGGCGTCGCGACCCCGGGTCGGCCGCCTTTCGTCGCCCTCCCGGGCTCCTCACCCCTTTGGGGCGGCGGCCTCCCTTCGAGTCCTGTCCCCTCGGGCCGCTTCGCCCTCCCGGGCGAAGCGTGCTCCTCGGGCAGGACTCGAACCTGCAGCCAACCGGTTAACAGCCGGTTGCTCTACCGTTGAGCTACCGAGGATCGGGGGTGATTTTAGGGGCACTCTTGTGCCGATTGCAATCTCGCGCCCGGGCAGCCGCGGCGCGATTCGCGGGAGGGTTCTCAGTCCTGCAAGGCGATCTTCAGGATCTTGTACTTCACCGTCCGGCGGGGGCCCTTGAAGATGGCGGTCTCGCCCACCTTCTTGGCCAGGAGTGCCTGCGCCAGGGGGGAGGTGGTGAGGATCTTGTTGTTGGCGGGGTCCGCCTCCCCCTCGCCCACCAGGTCGAACGTCTCCTTCTCGTCGTCGCCCACTTCCTGGATGGTGACGCGCGTGCCGAAGACGACGCTGTCAGCCGTGAGCTTGTCGTTTGTGATGATGTCGGCCAGGGCGATCTTCCCCTCGAGCTGGGAAATCTTCCCGTCGATCATCCCGAGCTCCTCCCGCGCGGCGTGGTAGTCGGCGTTCTCCCGCAGGTCTCCCATCTCGCGAAAGCGCGCCACGTCCTCGGCCACCTGCGGGCGCTTCACGCTTTTCAGGTGGTTGAGTTCGGCCTGAAGCTTGGCGCGCCCCTTCTCGGTCATCGGGATTCGTTCCATCGGTTCTCCTTTAGTGCTTGGGACTCGACTGTGGCAATTTATAATCGTCCTGCCGTCTTGTAAAGATTCCGAAGGGGGGATTTCATTTAAGGAAAGGCGGGTTTCATGAACAGGACGCGTTGGATGATCGCTCTGGCCGCGGCGGGGTTGGTTCTGGCTGGCCTGGGGTGTGACGACAAAGAGAAGACCAGCCCAACACAGGAAGCGTCCATGGCCAAACCAGCTCAGGAAAGCGCTTCAAAGGACACCCTCACGACGGCCAGCGGCCTTCAATACGTGGATCTTGTCGTCGGGACAGGCGACTCTCCAAAGACCGGGCAGACCGCCCAGGTCCACTACACCGGGTGGCTCACCGACGGCACCAAATTCGACAGCTCCGTGGACAGCAAGGAGCCTTTCGAATTTCCCGTCGGGTTGCGTCGTGTCATCAAGGGATGGGACGAAGGGGTCGCGACGATGAAGGTGGGGGGGAAGCGCAAGCTCATCATTCCGCCAGGGCTGGGATACGGCGAGCGCGGAGCGGGGGGAGTGATTCCGCCCAACGCCACGTTGATTTTCGAGGTGGAACTGTTGGCGATCAAGGGGTAGCCCGATGCGTCTGGCGGGATGGGAAGGTGTTCTGATTCTGGCGGCGGCGGCCGTGGGGTTGGCCTCGCGGCCGGGACTCTGCGAACCGCCTCCGGAAACGAGAGAAACAAAACAAAGGACACAGGAAAGCAAAGGAACTGAGCCGATGAATGAAGCCAAGAGTCCCTTTCAACGCACGTTCAAGACGCAAAGAGAAGCGACGGAGGCGATGCGCCAGCGGGAGCCCTCCGCCCCGAAGGCGGGGGATGCGGCGCCCGATTTCGAGCTGTCGGATCCCGAGGGGAAGCGGACGGTGCGACTTTCCTCCTTCAAGGGGAAAGCGCCGGTGGTGCTCCTCTTCGGCTCCTACACTTGACCCCCCTTCAGGAAGCAGGCCGTGAGCCTGGAAAAGATCTACCAGACCTGGAAGGACAAGGCGGAGTTCTTCGTCATCTACATCCGCGAGGCGCACCCCACGGACGGCTGGATGCTCCCCGGCAATGAAAAGATCCAAGTGCAAGACCCCACGACGCTCGAGGAGCGCCGCGCCGTCGCCGGCCGGTGCATGAAAGATCTGGGATTCTCGATACCCCCCCTGGTGGACGACATGAACGACGCCGCGAACCTCGCCTACGCCGGCTGGCCGGAACGGCTCTACGTCATCGGCAAGGACGGAAAGATCGCCTACGCCGGGGGGATGGGGCCCATGCATTTCTCCCCAAATGAATGTGCGGCATTCCTCAAGGAATACCTGTCGAATCCCGACAATTGCAGTGTGGGCGCGGCGGCCACGCCGCCTGCGCCGGCGCGTTGATGAGGGCCGTTCAGAAATCACGGGGAGGGTGGATGGGCGCAAACGACAGTGCCAAGGAGTCGATGGAGGTCGCCGAGGCGGCCCGCGAGACCGAGTGGAAGCACCCCAGCTTTGTCGCGGAGCTTTTCATGGGGCGCTTCCGGTGGGATCTCATCTGCCCTTTCCCTGAGCAGGAGGAGGGGGACCGCAAGGCGTGCGATTCCTTTCTGGTTGAGGTGGAGAAATTCATGCGCGACAAGGTCGACGCCGATGCGATCGACCGGACCGGCGACTACCCCCGCGAGATCTTGAAAGGGCTTTCCGAAATTGGCGCCATGTCGATCAAGATGCCCAAGGAGTACGGCGGGATGGGGCTCTCGCAGATGACCTACAACCGGACGATCGCGATGGTCGCCAGCCACTGCGCCTCCACCGCCGTCTGGATGTCGGGGCACCAGTCGATCGGCGTCCCCCAACCTCTGAAATTCTTTGGGACGCCCGAGCAAAAGAAGAAATATTTCCCGCGCCTGGCCAAGGGGGCGGTTTCCGCCTTCGCGCTGACCGAGCCCAATGTCGGGTCGGACCCTGCCAAGATGGAGTGCATGGCGACCCCCACCGACGACGGCAAGCATTATCTGATCAACGGCACCAAGCTCTGGTGCACGAACGGCCCCTGGGCCGAGATCCTGATCGTGATGGCCCGAACCCCGGACATCACGGTGCGGGGGAGGGCCAAGAAGCAGATCACCGCCTTCATCGTGGAGGGGAACTGGCCCGGGATCGAGGTTGTGCACCGGTGCCGCTTCATGGGCTTGAACGGCATCCAGAACGGCCTCTTGAAATTCACCAACGTCAAGGTCCCCGCCGAGAACATCCTGATGGGGACGGGGCAGGGGCTCAAGCTCGCCCTCATCACGCTCAACACAGGGCGCCTCACCCTGCCGGCCGCCTGCGTCGGCGTCGCCAAGCAGTGCCTCATGATCGCACGCGACTGGGCCAACGAGCGCGTACAGTGGGGGGCTCCCATCGGCCAGCACGAGGCGATCGCTGCCAAGCTTGCGCAGATGTCTTCCCATACCTTCGCGATGGAGGCGATCACCTGGTATTCGACGCTTCTCGTGGACAAGGGCGGAGCCGACATCCGGATCGAGGCGGCAATGGCCAAGCTCTTCGTGAGCGAGTGGCTCTGGAAGGTCTTGGACGACACCGTGCAGATCCGCGGGGGGCGCGGCTACGAGAGGGCGGACTCCCTGCGCGCCCGCGGCGAGAAGCCCTATCCGGTAGAGCGGATGATGCGCGACTCGCGCATCAACACGATCATCGAGGGGGCGAGCGAGATCATGCGGTTGTTTCTGGCGCGCGAGGCCTTGGACGGCCACATGCGCTTGGGGGGGGCGTTCATCGACCCGCGCGCGTCCCTCGGCCAGAAGGCGTCCGCCCTGGCGAAGACCGGTTTCTTCTACGCGCACTGGTATCCGCGCCAGTGGGTGAACCTGGATTGGCTGGGGTTCTACGACGAGTTGGGGTATCCCCTGTCCGATCACGTCCGCTACGTGGGGCTGACCAGCCACAAACTCGCCCGATCCGTCCTCCATTTCATGGCCCGGAGCACGCCGCTGGCCTTGAAATACGGGCCGGAGGGGCCCGGGCGGCGCCAGCTCGCCCTAGGGCGCTTGGTGAACGTGGGCGTCGACCTTTTCACCATGGCCGCCGTCTGCTCGCGCGCGAGGATGCTTCTCGACAAGAACTCCCAGGACGAGACGCCGCGCGATCTGGCGGACCACTTCTGCCGAGCGGCCAGGCGGCGCATCCGTCAGGAGTTCGCGACGCTTTTTCGAAACGATGACGCCTTGAGTCGTGAGCTCGCCGCCGACTTCATGGCTGGCAAGCATGCTTGGCTTGAGAAGGGAGTCGTGGGAAACTTGTGACAAGGTGATGGAGAAATCCCAAGTCCCTCCGACTCCAGTTACTTCGTGACTTTCGGCGGATCCGCCGGAGCGAACAAAGTGAGCGTAGGCGGAAAATCCCAAGGGAATCCAAAATCTCAAATCCCAACCGAGTCGCTGCTTTCGAACGGAAAATTTTCTGACGTGCTCGTCGCCCTGTACGCCTCGCAACAGGCTCCGCAGGCCGCCTCCCTGATCCGGGACGCCTGGCGGGAGGGGGGGAACCTCGAGAAGGCCTGGGAGTGGAGCCAACGGACCGACGGGGGCGCACTCCGCCCCGACGAGAGACTCCGAGCCGCCTGGGAGGCCGAACGCCGGCGCGAGGCGGACAGGCTCCGCGCTAACCTCGCCGCCGCCGGGCGCGGCAACGTCTATAGCCCGGATCTCGAAAAGTGGCTCGAGGACCCGGTCTATGACGCGCGGACCGCCTGGGTTCGGGAGGGAGGGGGGATCGTGTGGTTGCGCGAGGAGGAGACGGGGCGCCTGAAGGTCCTGTCGCGTCCCCCCTCGGCCGACCGCGCCGCCTTCACGCGGGACCTGGCGCGCTCGGGAAATCCCCTCGTTGTTTTCGGCCGGGGAGGGGAGTGGATCGACGCGGCGCGCACGGCGCTGGCCGAGCACCCGGCGATGTTCCTCACCATGCGGCGGCCCGCCACTGTGGTCGCGCCGGACTTGCCTCTGTTTCTCCTGGCGCTCAGGGTCCTTGACCTGACGGATCTTCTGGGGGCGCCGGACCTCTTCTGGTTCGTGGGGGACGGTTGGGAGGAGGCTATGCGCCGCGTCTTCGTCCAGGATCTGTTCCTCCCTTTGCCGGATTCCCGCATGATCGTCCCCGCGCCGAGCCGCGAGGTCGCCCGCGCCCTTTCGGAGGCGGCCCGGATCCGTGAGGCGGACGCCGGCCGCGCGCGCGAGCGCGCCTGGCCCGAGTACGCCCGGCGCACGCGCGCCGACTGGAGGAAGGCATTTTCCCGGAGCGGCCCGGGCGAGGGGCCGCGGGTGCTCTTCATCACGTCGCGTTTCACGACGGTCCTGCAGTACGTCGTGCGGGATCTCTCGGAGGCTTTCGCGTCGCTCGGCTGTCCCGTCGAGACCCTGATCGAGCCGACGGATTGCCGCCGCGTTCCATGGCCGGCGGTCGCGGCGGCCCTCGACGAGTTCCGCCCGGACCTTCTGGTCCAGCTCGACCACCTGCGCGGGGAGCATGGAGGGGCCCTCCCCCCGTCCGTGCCGTTTGCCTGCTGGATCCAGGACCGCCTCCCCAACCTCTTCAACCCGAAGTTCATCTCCCAGCAGGGGGCGGGCGATTTCGTCTTCGCGATGTGGGAGGGGATCCGGCGGGATTGCCTCGCGGCCGGCTACCCGGAAGTGCTGCGGCTCGGCGCGGCCGCCAACACTTTTGTGTACGGTGCTCCCGCGCGGGTGCGGTCCGAGTACGCCTGCGACGTGGCGTTCGTTTCGAACATCACCCCGCCGACTCCCGAACCCCGATACCCCGGCCTTGTAGAGCGCGCGGCAGAGATCCTCACCCTGGAGGGGATCGGCTACCGGGATACGGTTTTTTATCAGAAGCTCCTCGACCGGATCGCGCGCGAGAAAGGGTTTTCGGTTCCCGACGGCGACCGAGCGCGCCTCGTCGAACGGGTTCTCGCCTTTGACGTGGAGCGGTTCGTCCAGCGCACGGAGCCCCTTCGCTGGGCGCGCGCGATGGGACTCGACGTGAAGGTGTGGGGAAGCGGGTGGGACCGCCTGGGGGAGTTCGCGCCCGTCGCGCGAGGGCCGGTCCGGCCCGGCGAGGACTTGCGCGACCTCTACCGCTCGGCCCGGATTCATCTGCATGCCAACAGCGACACGAACGTCCACCCGCGCGTCTTCGAGTGTTTGGCGGCGGGGGGATTCCTTCTCGCTTGGCGCCATCCCACCGACGGCGAGCCGGGGGGGCTGGCCGAGCACCTGGCGGTAGGGCGGGAGGTCGAAACCTTCGCGTCGCGCGCCGATTTCGAGGAGAAGGTCCGGGGGTTTCTGGTCGATGAAGGGCGCCGGAACGCCGTCGTTCAGGCGGGGCGCCGCCGGGTCCTGGCCGAGCACACGATGGTCCGGCGGGCCGAGGCGATTCTGGATGCGGTCCGGGCGCGGTTGGCTTGATATGTCGCTCCTTGATGCGATCGTTCTGGGCTTGATTCAGGGGATCGCCGAATTCCTCCCCATCAGTAGCAAGGGGCATCTCTTCCTGGCCCAGCGCTGTCTGGGGTTGACCGATTCCGATCAAAATCTCTTTTTCGTCGTCATGCTCCACCAGGCGAGTCTCGCCGCGATCCTCGTTTACTACCGCCGCGCGATCGTGATGACCATTCGCTCGGCGCGCCGCGAGATCGTCTGGGTTATCTTGGGGACGATCCCTGCGGCGGCGGCGGGAGTCTGGTTGAAGCGTGAGTTGGTGTATCTGTATGCCCAACCCCTCTGGACGTTCGCGGGGTTTTTGGCGACGGCCGCGGTCCTCTTTGGCGCCGCCCGTGTCCGGACCGGCACGCGCTCCCTCGAAGCCGCGTCTTGGAAGGAAGTCCTGAGCGTGGGATTGTTCCAGGCGGCGGCTCTCCTGCCGGGAGTCTCCCGCTCCGGGATGACGGTTTCGGCGGGACTTTTCGCGGGGTTGTCTCCGCACGAGGCGGTCCGCTTTTCTTTCTATTTGGGAGGCGTCGCGATCTTGGGGGCGGGTGCCGTCGAAATCCGTGAGGTGGTCGAGACGGGGCTCGGCGCAGCGCCGGCGGTCCTGGCTGTGGGGCTCGCCGTGACATTCGTCTCAAGCCTCGCGGCCTTATGGGTCGTCGAGCGTGTGGTGAACCGGGGGAAGTTGATCTTTTTTTCCGTCTACTGCGCGATGTTGGGAGTGGGGGGGGGTGCCTGGATCGCCCTGCGGGCTTTATAGTGGCGCCTGATGAAAAAGCGCCGAATTATTATCGACACAGATCCTGGCTATGACGATGCCCTTGCGATCATGCTTATTGAGAAATCGAGGTTGTTCGATCTTCTCGCCATAACAACGGTCGCTGGCAACAGTACGATACAGAGCACCACCCATAACGCGCGGTATGTTCTGGATCTTCTTGGGAGCGCCGCTCCGCTCTATTCCGGCGCGGCCGCTCCTCTGAAAAGAGAATTGATTCCGGCCAACGTAGACGGCCTGAGCAGACTCGCGCGGGAAACTCTCACAAAACAGGAGCGGCTCACCGGAGATGCTGCCGATCGAATGATTGAAATCATAAGGAATCATCCGCGAGAAGTGTCCATTCTGGCTTTGGGGCCGCTGACCAATCTCGCCGAAGCATTTCGTAAAGATGAATCGATCATCCCTCTGACGCAAGAAGTCGTCATGATGGGAGGGGCGATTGCCGTGCCTGGAAATCAAAACAGGGTCGCCGAATTCAACATTTTTGTCGATCCAGAGGCGGCCGATCTTGTTTTTCGGGCGGCGGTCAAAAAGACGCTGATCCCCCTGGATGCATGCCATGACGTTTTTCTGACACTCGAGGAGCTTCAACAGCTGAAAGGATCCGCTCTCTATGAACCGATTCAAGCCATGATGGCCTGCTACCTCGAGGGGGCTCGTGCGTTTGAAAAAACACCTCGGGCCTACATGTATGATCCGCTCGCGGCCTATTTTTTGATGAATCCCGACGCCTACCTCACGGAACCGATGGATATTCAAGTGGAAACAGAAAGCGAATTGACCCGTGGGATGACGGCGGCTGATAGAAGAGGGGGGGGAGGAGAACAGCCCAACGTCGTTGTCGCAAAATCGGTGGACAGAAGGGTGTTCGTGAGAGATTTTCTTGAGATCATTAAACGTTAATCGAGGACACGCCATTTTTAAACCGCCGTCAAGGCCGCGGCGGGATATTCCGAGATAAGAGGGATGGGATCCTGGGCGGCGTGGCTTGGCGATATCCATCGGATGGTCTCGACGCCGGGGGCCGAGGTCCTTCTGGTTCTCGTGGCGGCCGTCGCGGGAGGATTGGTCGGGTGCGAGCGGGAGCTCAAGGCCAAGGCGGCCGGCGTGCGAACCCTGGCCTTGATCTCGGTCGGATCGGCCATCTACACGATGATCTCGATCACGCTGGCCGGCGGGCGCTTCGATCCGGCCCGGATCGCCGCCCAGATCGTGCCGGGGATCGGCTTTTTAGGGGCTGGCGCGATCCTGCGCGAACATGGCATGATCGTGGGGCTCACGACCGCCGCCTCGATCTGGACGGTGGCGGCGATTGGCGTGGTGGTGGGGGCCGGCTACGGCGTGGCGGGGCTGGTGCTCTCCTGCATGGTGGTGACGATCCTGATCTGGGTCCAGCGTTTGGAAAGAGCGTTATTGGGCCCTTGCCGGTTTGGTCGGTTCCGCATTTCTTTCGAGGCCGCCTCGGGAAAGGCATGGATCAGGATCTGCGGCCTTTTCGACGACCACCATGTGGTGGATCCCGCGTTGCGTCCGACGGCGTCCGGCGACGGCGCAGCGGAGTTTGGCTGTTGCGACGAGCATATCCAGCACCGCGCCCATCTGCCGCTTTTGGCGCAGATCCCCGAAGTGCGCTCGCTCGAGCGGATGAAGTCCTGAGCGCCTAGGATTCGCGCAAAAATAACTTCTGTCGTTGACCGTTGTATCCATTCTCTTCCAAACCTCCTTTATTTTTGCGCGAATCCCATATAAGGCGCCGTGCGGAAAGGAGTTAGATGAAAAGATCTCTCGCTTAAGATCTCCGAGATAATCGTTCACACCCTATGAGCCCTCCTCAATCAAGCGCAGAAGTTATTTCCGCGCGGCGCCTTATTTCCAGTCGGTCCAGGCGGGCGTCCGGCCCCGTCGGCGCAGCGTAAACCAGATCGACTCGAACACCGGCGTGTCGAGGATCGGATCGGGAACGCTCAGGGGGACCTCGAAATCCACGCGGTAGCGCCAGGACTGGATCTCTCCCAGGGGTGAAAGGTCGTTGACCATTCCGGAGGGGCCGAGCGTGACCTGTGTCGCCGGGCTGCTCCCGTTTACCGTCGGGTAGCCGAAGACGGTGACAAGGATCCCCGGCTCGCCGGGGGGATAATCGGCGGGGGAGATTCCCGTCCACTGACAGAGCCCCATCCACGTCGGAGCGTCGGGGACATAGAGGGGCGAGAGGTAGGTTCCCTTGCGGGTGTAGCGTCCCGTCCGGTAGATCTCGTCGGCCGTGCGGGGCGGGGGGGCGCTGTAGATCCGGAGGTCGTCCCACCCGTTGATATAGAGCGTCTCGTGGTGGAAGGCGTACATCTGGCCGGGAAAATCGTAGGCGCCGCAAGGAGCGCCGTCGACGAAAAGGGTGATCACTGTTTTCGTGAGGTCGATCCGCTCGATCGTCAGGCGCACATGGTGGCTCCGGAGGCTCGACGTCACATAGTAAGGAGAGGGGG
>SBBH01000082.1 GCA_005239795.1 Planctomycetales bacterium | reverse complement strand
GCTACGGGCCGGGCGACCATTTCGACGAGGGAGGCCATGTCATCTCTTCGCTGATCCGGCGGTTTCACGAGGCGAAGCAGGCAAAACACTCTTCTGTAACGGTTTGGGGAACGGGAACTCCCCAGCGGGAGTTTCTTTATGTGGATGATCTTGCTTCCGCCTGCGTGTTTCTCATGAACTGTCAGGGGGTTCCGGATTTCGTCAACGTCGGCAGCGGCATCGAAACCTCCATCGCCAAGCTGGCCGGGATCATCCGGGAGGTTGTGGGCCTTCAAGCGGAAATCCGGTTTGATGCGGCAAAGCCCGACGGGATCCCCCGGAGGCTCTTGGACAGCCGGGCTGTTTCAGCCCTGGGGTGGCAACCCCGCATCAATTTAGAAGACGGCATCCGCCGAACCTACGACTGGTTTCTGAATAACTGCGTTTGAGCCGATTTGTCTTTGCGTGCTGTTCCTTGGTATTTCTTCATAAGCCGTTTTGCGGAGCGTGGCCCGGATCCTCCACCTTCGCGGTTTTGCCGCTCCGGCGGATCCGCCGGAATCACGACGTGATGTAGGTGGAAAGGCACGAGCCGATGGCCTGTCCGCCTACGGGCCTTCGGCCCTACGGCGGATCCACCGTAACACCGAAGGTGTGTAGGTGGACGATACGCGAAACTTGAATCTTGGGAGAGAGGAGAACAGTAAACCGCAGGAGAGGGTGTTCTTGTCATTCCCAGGAGATCTCTACTTTCTCCTGTCTACCCTCTCCTGCTCTATTTTTCGCGCTCGCGCTGGAAGCGCGACCCGAAAAATGGGATACCCCCACGGGGATTCGAACCCCGGTCTCCAGGCTGAGAACCTGGCATCCTGGGCCACTGGACGATGGGGGCGGCCGCGAAAGATCGGGCGGCCATCCTAAAGGGGAGGGCTGGCGGGCTCAAGCCGATTTCCATAAGACGCCTTCTGCGTAGTCAGGGTTCCTCTTCGGGTAAACTCCTCGAATGCTTGGGAGCCGGAAGTTTCTGCGTTGGCTGGGGGGGAGCGTCTATCCGGCGTTCGTCCCCGTAGAAGGGGAGGGGCGCGCCGGCGCCGAGCGCTACCTGGGGGACCTTTGGCGCGACGCCCCGCGTCTGGTGGCCGCCGGAAATATCGCCTTGGCGGGTTTTGTCTGCGTGTCGCCGCTTTTCATCCTGGGCCGCCCGCGACTGCTGCCGTCCTTATCGGAAGCGGACCGGAAACGGTTGCTGTCGCGGATGATGACGTCGCGGTTTTATCTGCTGAGAGTGGCCTTCCAGGCCTGCAAGGGATCGGCCCTGATCGCGATCCTCCGCGAACCGGCCGCGCGCCGGAGTCTCCTGGGAGAAAAATGGGCCTGATTCCCTTAGGATTCGCTCGAAAATAACAGATCGACTCTATTGCAATGGGCCGTTTTGATTCTGTCGTCTTTTCGTTCCGCTTTTTTCGCGCGAATCCTATATAAGGGGCCGTGCGGAAAGGAGTGAAATGAAAAGACCCCACGTGAAAAATCCTCGAGATATTCGTTCATGTTCCATGACCCCTTCTATCAAACACAGAAATTATTTTCGCACGGCCCCTTAAGGCTATGGACGCCATGACCGCGGGATCTCTAGAAGAAACTTTGGAAGCCGACTACCTCGTCGTGGGTTCTGGCGCCGGAGGAGCGACAGCGGCGGTCACCCTGGCGGAAGGCGGGGCCGACACGCTGATCCTTGAGGAAGGGGCCTGGCGGCGCCGGGAGGAATTCACGCCAGATCTCTACGGGGCGATGTCGAGGCTTTTCCGAGGCTTCGGCTCCCAGGTCGCCCGCGGGACAAGTCTCATCCCCGTCTTGGAGGGATGCTGTGTCGGCGGAAGCACCGTCATCAATGGCGCCATCGTGCACCGTCTGCCCGAAGAGGTGCATGCGGCGTGGTTGAGGGAGGATCCCGCCCTGCGGGACCGCCTTCCCTACAAGGCGCTCGCGTCATGCGCGGAGTCGATTGAGGCGGACCTGGGGATACGCGCCAACCTGGATTCACTTTTGGCGGAGCTTCCGGCCGCGGGGGTCCTCAAGCGTCAGGGGTGGGCCCCCTCGGCGATGAAACGAAACGCCCCTGGCTGTCAGGCCACGGGGCGTTGCCTTCAAGGATGCCCCTCCGGGGGGAAACTTTCCATGGAGGCCTCCTATATTCCGCGCGCCCTCCGGGTGGGAGCGCGTTTGGCGACGGGATGCCGCGTGGAATCGATCATTTGGGAGGGGCGCCGGGCCTCCGGCGTTCGGGTCAAGGACGCCGCCGGCCGGCGGCGGCTCGCGCGGGCCCGACGGGCTGTCCTCTTGGCGGCCGGCACGGTGCAGACACCGCGCCTTCTCGATCGCAGCGGATTGGGTCGCGCCCTCCCCGAGATTGGCCGGCATTTCCAGTGTCATCTGGGGATCGGGATCGTTGGGAGACTCGATTGCGACGCCGCCCTCGTAGAGGGGCCTCCGCAGGGGATCGAGGCGCGGGTGCCCGGAGAGGAAGGGGTGAAACTCGCGACACAGCTTCTCCCCCCTGAGCTACTTTTGGCGCGGGCCGGTATCGTGGGGGACGATCTAGCCCAGACTCTCCGCGAATGGAGGAAGCTTTCCAGTTGGACGGCCAGCGTCCGATCGGATGCAGAGGGAGAGGTGTTAGCAGGATGGATCGGGTCTCCTTCGATTGTTTTTCGTCCTTCCCGGCGCGATATGGAGCGCTTGCGCCGAGCCCTCTGGCATCTGACGCGACTTCTGTTTGAGCTCGGCGCGCGCGAGGTTTTTCCGCCGGTCGCGGGCCTGCCGGCGCGCTTGACGGAACCTGCAGAGGCGCAGTTGATCCTGTCGGCTTCGCTCGATCCGCGGGATTATCCGATCGTGGTGGGGCATATGTTCGGGACCTGCCGCATGGCGGGGGACCGCGCGCGCGGCGTGGTGGGGCCCGATTTCTCCGTACACGGCGCCGAGGGGTTGTATGTGGCGGACGGGAGTATTTTTCCGACTAATCTCGGCGTCAATCCCCAGCACGCCATCATGACGATGGCGCGCCACGCGGCGCGGGGAATTTTGGGCTCTTAGGTGTGGCGCAAGAGGCTACGAAGGGCCGGATGGCATCGCATGAGCCACCTTGCTGCGTGGGGGACGGCGGCCTGAAATTGTCCCAGACGCCGCGCCATCGGCGACAGGTCGAGGCGGTTTTTCCCGGAGGCTTCCGCCTCAAGGATGCGGCGCGCCACCTCTTCCGGAGAGCGGACCTTGGCGGCCTTGGGCAGGCGGTAGCCGCCATGGAGGCGCGTTTTGGCGTCAAAGTTCGTGGCGAGCGGGCCCGGCCAGACCGTCAAGATCCGGCAATCGGGAAAGGAGGATTCGAGATCCCTGAATGTCAGATAGTCTCGCAGGGCCCGTTTGCTCAAGGCATAGGGGGCCAACCCTGGGACAAGGAATTCAGCGGCTCCCGAAAGAATGAAAACGAAGCGTCGGCATGGAGGGGATGCCCGCGCCATCGCGTTAAAAAGTGCGATCGGCGCCAGGAAATTAACCTCTAAGCATCGACGGAAGGATTCAGGATTGAGCGCGTCGACATATCCGGCCTCCGAAGTTCCCGCGCTGAAGATGCCGAGGTCGAAACCGGCCATTTTCGATGGGTCTGACGCCAGGGAGCTGACGGCGCTTGGATGAGAGAGGTCGCAGATCCAAGGAGAGTCGGTCGTGTGCGAGGCGTCTTTCCGTTGAACGGAATGGACGACCCAGCCGCGCTCTCGGTAGATTTGCGCGAGAGCCATTCCAAGACCGCTGGTGGCCCCGACGATCAGCGCTTTGGGCATGAAAGATCCGTTGTGTACATTCCATGGCGTTTTGAGGCAACTGCAAAGAATCGGGAGTGGGAGACGAGCGTGTAGGTCTCCATTTCTGCTCGGTCAGGAACTTTGATGCTCCTTAAGGATTGTGGGATACTCCGCGTCCTGTGCATCCCGACATAGAAAAACAGCGCTTCCGGAATCGCTTGATCGCTCTTTGGCGGCGCCTCCTGACGCCTCCATCAGCGTGCGGAGTGGATATCAACGCTCCGGAGATGGTGGACATACACCGCCGGATCATTGCCCAGAATCCCCTTCTTCAAAAGGTGTATCGTCAGTGGTATGGCGAGTTCACGGCCTGTTTGCGCCAGGCCCCCCACCCAAACCTGTCTGTCGCGGAAGTGGGCTCGGGCGCCGGTCATTTTGAACGCTACTGGCCGGGGGTGATCAAGACGGATCTATTTTGCCGGAGCGACATCCGGGTCGTCGTCAGCGCGGAGTCGCTCTGCTTCAAGAGTGGGAGTTTGCGCGCCTTGTGCTTGTTGGGCGTGCTCCATCATCTGCGGGAGCCCTTGCGATTCCTGAAGGAGGCCGAGCGGTGTCTTCCTCCCGGAGGGCGGCTGATCCTGATCGAGCCGAGCAATTCGGTGCTGCATAAATTCCTTTGTAAATATGTCCATCAGCATGAATTTTAGGACGACAGCGTCCGACACTGGAAAAACACGTCGTCCGGGCGGATGAAGGACGCGAACAACGCCCTCCCGTGGATCATTTTTTTTCGCGACAGGCGGTGTTTCGAAAAAAAGCTTCCTTTTCTCAAGGTGCGCCGTGTCCGGCACCACACGTTTTTGAGGTACTACGCGAGCGGCGGATTGTCGCACCGGCCGTTCATTCCAGGGATGCTCTATCCTGTCGTTCAACTGGTGGACATGTTGGCCTTGACGGTCGTGCGCAAACTGGGATCGATGATGACGATCGAAGTGGAGCGGGTATGAGAAAGCCTTGGCGCATCGTCGGGAAAGGGCGAGTTCTCAGCCGACGATGATGCGGCCCCGCTTCTGATTGATGCTGCAGAGGTAGTCCAGGCGGGAGATGCGGCCTGCCAGCATCGCCGCGAGCGTCAGGCCATTGTCGAGGGCATAGTCGCTGTTGTCGTACTCGCCCACGCCGAATCGGCCCATGACGACCAGGTTGTGTATGAGCTTGAGTTCATGCTGGATGTGGTAGAGCTCCGTTCGGGACACCAGGTCCGGAACGGGATAGGCGAACTCCACGCGCCGCACCGCCGCGGCCGTGATGCGCTCAAGAGGAATGTAGTGCAACTTGGCGAGATCCGCTTTGGTTTTGGCGATCACGATATCGTCGCTTTCGCTCATGCGGGGATCTCCGCGGGGAAACGTCACGTCGGCGACGATCACGGACTTTCCCGGCTGCACCGTGTCCCGGCTGTATTCGTTCTGCTCATAAAGCCTGTTGAAATAAAACTCGCGCTGGGGGAAGAAGAGCATCCGCCAGGGAAGGGTTTTCGGCTGGTCCAGCTCGAACATCACGAGAAGCATGGACCTGACCTTGACGCGTCCGGCGCGCGCCAGAAGGGATTCCGTGGGGAAGCCCTTCAGGGAGCAGAGTAGGCTCGTGATCGGGATCGAAGAAACCACGAGAAGGTTTTCCGACGCGATGACACGTTCCCCGCTGGCAGAACGCAGGTGGATCCGGACGATCCGGTCGTTTTCCACGTCGAGCCGGACCGGCTCCGTCTGGGTGAGCACCTCCTGGCCTGCGCCTGTGACATGGGCCGCGATCGCGTCCCAGAGCTGCTGGAACCCGCGGCGCGGGTAGAAGACGATCGAAGGGTTGAGCTCCTGGCGGGGGAAAAAGAGGCGCTTGACCACCTCGAAAGGGCGCACCAGGGCGAACCGCTGGTCCACGAAGGCGGGATCGATCTCGTTGGGTGTGGTCCAGACCTTTTCCGCCATGGGGGCGGCGATGGAGTCGAGGAACTTGCGCCCGAATTTGTGAACGATCATGGATTCGAAGGTGTCGGCCTGGAAGCGGTGCGTCACCCACGAGATCTTTCCGGCTGCGAAGCTCGCCAGAAGCGACGCCATGTACCAGGCGGAGCCAGGGGTGATCCAGTCCACCACGCGCGGCGGAAACTGATAGCACTTTTTCTTGATCTGGACTCCATGCTGGCTTTTCCAGCGCAGGAGGTCGGGCCCCAGGAACTCCTCGGCCAAGGCCCGGATCGACTCGAGGTTGGGGGAGATCCGGTGCGGCCCGTAATCGACCGTGTGGCCGTTCCAGGAGAAGCTGCCCGCCAACCCTCCGGGGACCGAGTTCTTTTCAACGACGGTGACGGGGTGGCGCCAGTGGTTGAGCGTCAGCCCCAGGGAGACCCCCAGCCCCGTCGGGCCAGCGCCCAACACCACAATCTGGGGTGGGGAGGGGCTCATACGGCAAAGCGCTGTTCCATGAGGGAAGCGTTGAAAAGGGAGGGGGGCAGGTTGATCCCGCGCGCGCGCAGTTCGGCGCGGCGGGCGCGGAAGCTCTCGTCCTGCTGGCACTGGATCCGGGTATGGCGCCTGAGCGCGGCCTCGAGCAACCGTCGGAACGGTTTTAAGAGGCCAGGCGCCGTGATGGTGACGTAGTCGACCATGTCGGTCTTGGCGGGATCCTGGGGATTGGGCTCGAGTGTCGAGCGCAGGCAGGTGGTGATCCCCAGGAGGGGATTCTGGTCGATCTGCCAGATCTCATACATGTCCGCGATCCACCGGTGGCCGAAATTGACGCTCGGCACGATCCCGAGCAGCTTGCGCTTGGCGATGAATGTCATGGAGTCGTACAAGAACCGGCCGCGGGGGTCCGGGCGCACATCCAGAAGCTCGAAGCCGTAGTTGGTGTCGCGGTGGAGGAATGCCACGTGCTCGAGGTCGACGGCGTTCTCCCAGACGATGTCGATCGGCCAGGCGCTGTAGTTCCGGAGTGTTACTTGGAACGTGAACATGGGGCTTCCTGGCTGGTTTCTTCAAGGACGAAGGTGCCGTCGCGGACCGTCGCCGGGTACTGCTTCAATTTTCGGAAGCGGGGGTGGTCGGACGCAAGATCTGGCAATCGGAACGTCAGGCCATGCCACGGGCAGGTGACTACCTCATGGCGAAAATCGATCTGGAGCTGGGCCCCCATGTGCGGACAGATGGCACTGCAGACGCGCAAGGTCCCGCCATGCCGGAATGCCATGATCTGGCGCATGCGCGAGATCCACGCGTAGGCAACCCCGCCCGCGGGCGGATCGGCCAGGGGAGGTGAAGGCGGTTGGGAAAGAGAGGGGTCAGACATTAGCTTGAAGGCCGCAATGCTTTTGCGCGCGCAGAAGCTGCGGCAGGCGCTCCTGAGAGTTTTCGGTATGCCGCGGCCACTTGGTCCGGCTGGATTGTCCGCAGGCAGTGGACCTCCTGCGTGCAGACCGGTGAAAAACAGGGGAGGCAGTCGTAGCCGGTCGGATAGATCCCGACGCCGCGGTCATAGAGAAACGTCTCGTTCGAGTTCGTGGGGCCGTACAGGACGATCACCTTTTTCCGGAGCGCCAAGGCGATGTGCAGTCCCAATGAATCGTTCGTGATGAGGGTTTTACATGTGTTGATCCAATCGATGTACTCGTGGATGTCGTTGCGGCCCTTCTGCCACGTGACCGATCGGGGGGCGAGAAGCCCTTCCAGTTCCTTCCAGTACTCTTGTGGCCAGGCTTTCGTGGGCCACTTGCTTCCGACGACATGGTTGAAACCGATGTCGAAGGACTCGGATGTCTTCGGCTGGTATCCCAGGATGTACTCTTGTCCCTTCCATTCTGCGCCGATCGTTTCCATGAGGATTTTCTGCCACGACTCGGTGTGCTGTTTCTTGATGTCGAGATTCTGGCAGAGCGTGTAAACCTGTTCGCATTGGTCGTATGCCTTCGCGGTCCCGGTCTGGTCGTCGAAACGAAAGCCGTAGCGCCGCCACGCATTGATGGAATCGGCCAGGGCGCAGACCCCCGGCACCTTCTCGAAATTGATCACCGTGTCAAAGCGCTCGTGCTGGAGCTGAAGGACGCTCGAAAGATCGTAGGTGAGAATCCGATGGATGAACGGATTCCTCTCGAGAAGCGCCAAGGCCTTTTCGTCCACGAGCCACGTGACATGGGCGTCCTTGAAGTGGTGAAGGATGACCGTGGTGCGCAGGACGTCTCCCAGGCTCGTGATCCGGCCGATCTCAGGGTCGATCGTCTCGGAATACCCCAATTTGATGATCAGGACCTTTTCCATGAGGGATGGACTCTAGCGCATGTCGGCAGGGGTTGTCAAAAGAGCCGGGGATTTCACTTCTCGACGAGGCAGTCGTCCAGCGCAAGGATGTCATGAACTTTTTCAAACTGGGGAAGCCGGGCCGGGCGGCTTGAACCCCCAGGAGAGGCGAGTATGATACGCGCTTTCGTCTTGAGCGCATTTCCGGAGGAGCGAAAGCATGGCCCATTCCAGCCGAGCGCCGTCCGCGACATCGCCGCGACAGCACCAGCGGGAGCGCCTGTTGTGGCTCTACCGGGCGATGCTGCGGATGCGTATGGCCGAGGAAAAGGTGGCCGAGCTCTACCCGCAGCAGGAGATGCGCTGCCCGGTGCATCTGCACGTGGGGCAAGAGGCGGTCTCGGCGGGGGTGTGCGCCAACCTCACTCCGGAGGACCGCATCTTCGGATCGCACCGGAGCCACGGGCCGTATCTGGCCTTTGGGGGGAATCTCGGGGCCTTTTTCGCAGAGCTTTATGGGAAGGCGGCGGGGTGTTGCCGCGGCCGGGGAGGATCGATGCATCTTCTCGATCGCCCGGCCGGCTACTGGGGCTCGAGCGCCATCGTCGGAGGGACCATCCCGATCGCGGTGGGGACGGCGCTCGAAGCCGTCTATCACCGCAAGAATTCCGTCTCGGTGGTTTTCTTCGGGGACGGAGCCGCCGACGAGGGGATCCTCTACGAAAGTTTGAGCTACGCGGGGCTCAAGAAATTGCCAGTTCTTTTCGTCTGCGAGAACAACCAGTACGCCACGAACTCTCATCAGCGCGCACGCCAAGCCTTGGACAACATCTCGGAGCGAGGCCCGGTGTTCGGCGTCCCGGGCGTGCGCGTCGATGGAAACAGCGTCCTGGCCGTCTACGAGGTGGCGCGCGAGTCGGTGCGCCGCGCTCGGATGTCCGGGGGGCCGACGCTTCTGGAGTGCGACACCTACCGGTGGAAGGGGCATGTGGGGCCCGTGGGCGACATCCCCATGGGATACCGCACGCAGCAGGAGCTCGACGGCTGGGTGGCACGCTGTCCCTTGCGCCAGTTTGAGCAAATGGTCTTCGCAGAGGGGGTTTTAAAGCAGTCCGATCTCGACGGGGTGAAGCAAGGTTTGGCGCGCGAGATCGACGAGGCGGTCGCCTTCGCCAAGGCCAGCCCCTTTCCGGATCCGGCAGAGATGACCGCATGAGCGCGCCGCGCACCCTGTCGTACGGGGAGGCTTTGCGCGAGGCGCAGGCCCAGTCGATGCGGCGCGACGGCGACGTCATCGTCATGGGCCAGGGGGTCGACGATTCCGGTGGAATCTTCGGCTCAACCTTGAATTTGCATAAGGAGTTCGGGGAGCACCGCGCCTTCGACATGCCCCTGGCGGAGGAATCGATCACGGGGATCGCCAACGGCGCCGCGCTGGCGGGCTTGAAGCCTGTGGTGGTCCACGCCCGGATCGATTTTCTGCTCTTGGCGATGAACCAGATCGTCACGCACGCCGCGAAGTGGCGCTTCATGTTCGGCGACGCCAACCGCATGGGAGTCGTCTACCGCGGCGTGATCGGCCGGGGGTGGGGCCAGGGGGCCCAACATGCGCAGTCCCTGCAGGCGCTTTTCATGCATGTGCCGGGTCTGGCGGTCGCGATGCCGAGCTGCCCCTACGACGCCAAGGGGCTTTTGACCCAGGCGATTGCCTACGGCGATCCGGTCGTTTTCATCGAGCACCGCCAGCTCTACGGCATGAAGGGGGAAGTTCCCGAGGATTACTATCTCGTTCCTTTCGGCAAGGCGCGCATCGCCCGCGCCGGGACCGACGTCACGGTCGTCGCCATCTCGCAGATGGTCGAGGTCGCCCTGGCGGCCGCCGAAGCCCTGGCCAAGGAGGGGATCTCCGTCGAGGTCGTGGACCCACGGACGTTGGCGCCGCTCGACGAGGAGACGATCTTTGCCTCGGTCGCTAAGACCGGGCGCCTCGTGGTGGTCGACAACGGCTGGACGGTTTGCGGCGCCTCAGCCGAAATCGCCGCGCGCGTCGGGGCGCATCTTTTCGAGTCCTTAAAAGCCCCGGTCGAGCGGGTGGGGTTCCCGTCCTTGCCCGTGCCGTCGAGCCACGTTCTCGAGGCCGCCTACTACCCCAACTGGGAGACGGTCGCGGCGGCGATCCAGAAAGCGATGCGTCGGCAAGTTCGATCTCGTGCCGCCGGCGTCCAGGACGACAAAGGACTGCGCGAATCTTGGTAGCCCTTGTGAAAGACGCGTCCGCAGATGCCACCCGGTCCCTCACGGTCCTGATACCGGCTTTGAACGAGGAAGCGAACCTGGCCGCGGTCGTCCGGGAGACCGGGCCGGCGGTCGAGGGGTTTTTCTCCGATTACGAGATTTTGATCGTCGACGACGGTTCGACCGACGCGACGGGGCGGATCGCCGACGAGATGGCCCGCCAGGACCCGCGCGTCCGAGTTTTCCATAACGGGATCCCTCGCGGCCTCGGTTTCAACTACCGCCTCGGCGCCGAGCAGGGCACGAAGGAGTTTTATGTCCTCGTCCCCGGCGACAATGAGAACCCCGCACGGACCCTTGCGGCCGTCTTCGAAAAGGCGGGGTCTGCCGACATGGTGGTCCCGTACGTCGTCAACACGGCGGTTCGGAGCGTTCCGCGCCGGATCCTGTCGCGTTCGTACACGGTGTTCCTGAATCTTCTCTTCGGCCTGCGCCTTCCCTATTTCAACGGGCCGGTCCTGCATCGCCGGGCGCTTTTGGCGGCGCTCCCCCCATGGACGCACAGTTTCGCCTTCCAAGCCGAGATCCTGGTGCAGTTGGCGCGCCAGGGGGCAAGCCTCGCCGTCGTTCCGATCGAGATCCGCCGGGTCCAGGGGAGCGTGACCAAGGCCTTTCGTCTGGCGAACATCCTGGCGGTGGCCGGGACGGTGATGAGGCTTTTTTGGCGTCTTCAGATCGTCGGGCGTTTGAGAAGCGCCAAGAAGGGAAGGCGAGATCTCGGAGACGGCAGCGACAGCACGAGTCCGGAGGCGAGCCTGTCAGTCAGCCGGGATTCTAGCGGCAGATGAAACGGGGGGCATTTCCCCCCGAAGGCGGCCACAAGATCCTGCCGCCGGTCCAAAAATCCCGCCAGCGCCCATTGGCTGGGACGGCTTTGGGCGAGTTCTTCGACGTCGTCGATCATTAGGGCGTCCAGTTCCCCGCACGACGCTGAGAAAACCTCGGCTGCGCCGTTTCGGCGCGACCGCCGGAAGAAGCGGACCCACTCTCGACCTGGCAGATACGCTGCGCGCCGCGCCGAGCAGTGCCAAACGCGCTCGGCGATGGCGCGCAGGAGATGCGTCTTCCCGGAGCCCGCCGGCCCTCCCAGATACAGCCGTGCGAAGGCCGGAGGGGTCTCGGCGATCTTGAGAGCCGCCGCGCGGGCAAGGCGCTCGTCGTCGCTCGCGGCGTCGAATGTCGCGAAGGTCATCAAACGTTCGCGGCGCGTGCGGGGCCGCGTCACCTCCGACAGGGAGGGGGGCGCGGGGACTCCTCGGAGACGCCGAAGGGTGTCGGAGACGGTTTGTGCGAAGGGAAGCCCGATCACGCGTGCGGGAAGGTACACCGCGCAGACGGTCCGTCAAGCGGGTCAGAACAGCCCTTTTGTCGATTTTCTCAGATTGACGAGAAGGTCTTGGGGGAGTGTGGAAAGAGCGTGGAAAACCCTTGTCTACGTCTACTTTTTTGGGGGAGGACGCTGCTCCAGCCGTTCGGCAACCGCCGCCGCGCAGGCAAGGGTACGGGCGTGGCTGATCGTGATATGCACGGCGCCGATCCGGCGGCGGCGGGCCAGGCGCTCGGCGGCTCCGGAAAGGGAGACGCGGGGCTCACCGGAAGGGGCGTTTGTGATCTCGATCTCGCGCCAGAGGATCCCGCGCGCCAAGCCCGTCCCCAGCGCCTTCAAAACCGCTTCTTTCGCCGCGAACCGCCCGGCCAAAAACCGCACAGCCGCCGGCCCCATGCCGGCGGGAGACGCCAACCGCTCTTTGGGCGAGAGGATCCGATCGGCGAACCGGTCGCCGCGTCGGCGCCATAGCCAGAGGATTCGGTCGAGCTCCACAAGGTCGATGCCAAGTCCCTTGATCATGGTCATGAAAATCCGAACTCCTTGAGCCAAGCGTCGACTTCGGCCGGCGTGAGCGTCCGGTGGCGGGCTCTCGGCCCTGCCGAACGAGGGGGGGGGGAGCTGTCCCGGATGAGATCGGCAAAGGCCTCGGCGCTCAGGAGTTTCTGGCTTTCCCAGCGGGCGCGCGCCCTGACGTCGCGGTCGGAACTCACCACGGTCCAGCTTACCGTTCCTTCCGGGGCCTCATCCACGATGGCGCCCATGAGATCGTCGGCGCTCGCGCCGGATCCCGAGAAGCGGACCTCGACGCACTCCCCCGCAGGGGGGGGAATGGGAAATCCCCGTGGGACATGGCCGTCGAAGATGATCAGAGCCCGTGCGCGGCGCCGCCGGCAAAAAGCTTCGACCGTCTCGACGAGGATCCGCGGGGCCTCGGGCAGTGGGCGACCCGTTTGGCTGCTCCAGGGGCCCGCGCCCGTGAAGAGGAGATTGTGGCCGTCGACAAGGTATTTCACCGATCGCGCGTCAGGACGTAATCGGCCAGATCGTG
>SBBH01000050.1 GCA_005239795.1 Planctomycetales bacterium | reverse complement strand
GAAGGGATATGCCGGGGCGGTCGTGACAGCGCCCCCCTCATCCGACGGCGCGCCTCGGCTCGTCGTCGAGGTCGCCACGGACGACCTGAATGCGCTGGAAAACGACCTGTCTTCCTTGTATCCGATGGGGGAGATCCTGGCCTCCTCGGGGTTCGATCCGGCCGGCCGCGAGATCGCCATGAACCTGCTTTTACCGCTTTCAGAGGGGCAAATCCGCGAGCGCCTCGCCGGGCTCCACTCGGCCCTGCGCCTCGTGCGGACCGAACCGGCCGGCGGCGTCACGCGCGTCGTCGTCTATGCGCCGGAGGACGCCCTCGAGGCCCTGAGCCGCGCGCGGGGGGCGGCCTTGGCCACTTTCCAGGCGATCCTGGGGGAGGCGTTCCGGAAAGAGATTTCGGACCCCTTCCCGACGGTGACGGTCCGGGGGGCGGCTGTGGCGGCCCAGACCAAGCAGAAGGCGGCGATGGCGTCCCTCCTGTCGCTGGTGGCGATCATCGTCTATGTGGGCCTGCGCTTCGACTTCCGCTCGGGGGTCGCCGCGGTGCTGGCGCTGGTCCACGATGCGCTTGTGGCGCTCGGGGCCCTGGCGGTGGCGGGGTTTTCGCTCGATCTCGAGGTCGTCGGGGCGGTGCTGACCATCATCGGCTACTCGATCAACGACACGATCGTGATTTATGACCGCCTGCGGGAGAACATCAAGCTGAAAGGGAAGGGGGACCTGGTGGGGGTGATGGACCTCTCCTTGAACCAGACCCTGTCCCGGACGATCCTGACGACGGGGCTTACGCTCCTCTCGGCGGTCGCGATTCTTTTGTGGGGGGGCGAGGAGGTGCGCGCCTTCGCCTTCACGCTGGTGGTGGGGATGATTTCGGGGACCTACTCGACGGTCTATATTGCGTGTCCCTTGCTGACGCGTTGGCAGGTGTCTCAGGGGGCCGTCGTGGGAAAACGCTAAGGGGCCGTGCGGAAGTAACTTCTGTGTTTGATAGAAGGGCTCGCGGGACATGAGCGAATATCTCGGGAATCTTTCACGAGAGACCTTTTCAGCTAACTCCTTTCCGCACGACCCCTTATTAGGATTCGCGCGAAAAGAGCGGAACGACAAAACGACAGGATCAAAACGGCCCATTGCAGTAGAACCAACCAGTTCTTTTCGCGCTAATCCTAACCATAAAATACAAAAAACATTTGATGGTTCTCTAAATCGTGTTATACTTCGATCGATTGACGTGGGGGGAATCTCCGCGCCGAAAGAGAAAAAATGCAAACAAACCAAAATGAAAGGAGGCGATGGCTATGCGGCCTGACGCGAAACTGGGGCTTTTCGTCTTTCTCGTTCTCGTCATCTCCGTCTTTTTCCTTGTCGCGCACGAGCTGAGTCAGCGTCAGCCGGGCGAGTCTACCGACGAGATGTCGGCGCCGGGGGCGACCGCCTCCTCCGAGATGATTCCCGCCGTCGACACCGCGGGCTCCAACCCCCAGTGGCCGGCCGAGGCTCCCGTCGCGGCCGCGCCTTCGGCGGGGGAAGTTCCGGCGTCTCAGGAGGTGTGGACGCCTTCTCCTTCTTCCTCGCCCAGCTTCACGACGGTTCCTGCGGTCTCCTCGAGCGAATACGTCGTTCAGCAAGGAGACACCCTGTGGATCATCGCGAAAAAGGTCTACGGCAAGGGGAGCCAGTGGCACCAGATCTTCGAGGCGAACCGCGATCGGCTTTCGACACCTGAGGCGATGCTCAAAATCGGGATGCGCCTGATGATCCCTGAGGCGCCGGCTAGCCTTCTTCCGCCTGCGCCGTCCGCACCCTGGGACTCCCAGCTGGCCGGTGGGCCGGACGTTTCCGGCAGCGGACGCATGCATGTGGTCGAAAGCGGCGAGAGCCTCTACACCATCGCCAAGAAGTACTACGGCAGCGGTGAGAAGACGAAGACCGACATGATCTACGCCGCGAACCGCGAGCGGATGAGGAGCCCCGACATGCTTAAGGTCGGTATGTCGCTTGAGATCCCGGATTCCCCCTTCGGTAAATAAGCGCTGTCTTCGACGTCTCAAAAAAGCCCGGCTTTCGCCGGGCTTTTTTGTTGTTGCCAAAGACCTTGTCACCTACGGGGCGGATTTCTAGTATCGTCCCCAGATGCTTTTCTGGATCACTCTTCTTTTTTCTTTGAACGCTTTTGCCTGGCAGGCCAATCCTGCCGAGGTCCGCCCGAGCGTCGTCACCGCCGTCTCACGCAAACAGGTGAGCGGGGAGATGGTCTACAACCTTCAGATCGATCGGACGCGGACCTATTACCTGCACGGGGTTGGCGTTGTACACAATGCCAGTTCCAAAAGGAGTAGTGCTGAGATCGTTAAAAAAATTCTCGGAAAATTAAGGTATTTAGATGAGAACGATCCTTTTAGGGGGAGCGGTATTGAAGGTCTCAGGAGAATGTTGGAAAGAGATCCGTGGGGTGAGGCGCGATCGAGATTGTGGGAGGCTCTCGATAGAGCACTCACAGGACCATCTGGATTGCCTGATATGGAAGCGATCAAAGCTTTTAGGTCAATGCGATCGGCAAAAGAGGTAGAACACACCATCAATCGTGTAATCGACAAGATTTCAGATCCTGAAATTGCCTGGCACTGGATAGAGTTGTTGCGCTAGAAATCCGGGAACCCGATTCCTGGGTTCCCGGCGGGCTGCGGAGCCCGGCTTTCGCCGGGCTTTTTTGTTGTTGCAAGAGACCTTGTCATTTGCCGGGCGGATTTGTAGAATTGCCGTCGCCTTCGGCCGTTTGAAAATTCTTTAGAGCCTTGCTTCAGGGATCCGTAAGTTCTTCGCCTTTTGGCAAGAATATCTGAATCACGTTTTGGATTTTGCTGTTATTCGGTTATTCGGATTTGCTTCGAATTTCGAGATTCGTGCTTCGAATTTACGGCGTACCTTGTTGGGCGAGCGTCATTTAGGCCGAGCGTTTCAGGCGCCGGAAGGCGACCCTGCCGTTCTTGAGGCTCACCTTGATGCGGTCCCCCTCCTTGAGGCGTCCGTCGAGGATCTCGAGGGCCAGGGGGGTCTCGATCAGGCGCTCCACCGCCCGGCGCAGTTCCCGCGCGCCGTACTCGGCGCGGTATCCCTCTTGAGCGATGTGGCTCTTCACGTGGGGATCGAACTGGACCGAGAGCCCCGCGCTCTTGGCGTGGCGCGCGGCGTCGGCCAGCATCAGGGAGGCGATCGACGCCACGTTCTCCGGCGAGAGCGTCCGGAAGACCACCACCTCGTCGAGGCGGTTGACGAACTCCGGCCGGAAGAATTGCTTCACGGATTTCACGGAGGTGCGCGTCCGCTCGGCGTGGGAGAGGCCGTCCCGCTCGCGCGGGTCAAACCCGACGCGGTTCTGGTGGGCCTCGATCTGGCGGATGCCCAGATTCGAGGTCATGACGATGACGCTGTCGGCGAAGGAGACGCGCGACCCCTTGCTGTCGGTGACGAATCCCTCGTCCAAGAGCTGAAGCAGGATGTTGTGCACCTTGGAATCGGCCTTCTCGATCTCGTCGAAGAGGACCACCCCTTCCTTTGCGCGCTTCATCGCCTCGGTGAGGTGTCCCCCCTCGTCATGGCCGATGTACCCCGGGGGGGCGCCGATGAGCTTCGCGTACTCGTGGGGGAGGGCGTATTCGGAGCAGTCGATCCGGATGAACTTGGCGGGGTCCTGGTAGACGGTCCTGGCGATGGCGCGGGCCAGCTCCGTCTTGCCCACTCCCGTCTGCCCGATGAACAGGAACGCCCCAATAGGACGGGCCGTGTTGCGGATTCCCACGGCGGCCCGCTGAAGGGCGCGCGCCACGGTGCGGATCGCCTCGTCCTGCCCGATTACTTGCAAGGCGAGCCGCGACTCGAGCTGGACGAATCTCGCGCGCGCGGCGGCCGATGAGGTTTTGCGGATCTCTTCCTGGAGATGGGGGCCGGCCTCCGTCTCAGTCGAGGTCACCGGGATCGTCACCTTCTGGAGGTCGAGCTGGGGATTGATGTCGATGCAGTAGGGGTAGAGGATTTCCTCGAGGGAACCCGAGAGGCCCCTGTGGCGCAGGCGCGGCAGGACCTGTTCGTTGTCGTGCACGACGCAGGCGTTCACCACGAGCTGAAGGTACTCGCGGCGCGTCGGGGTCCGAGTGCTCTTCAGGATCGCCTGAGCCTCTTCCTCGGTGAAGATCCGGATTTTGACGAAGGAATCCAGGGGCTGGCAGTACTTCATCACGATGCCGGGTTCGACCTGCTTCATGACCCGTGCCCCTCTATGAAGCGTATCGGACAGGCGCGTAATTTCCTGAAGACCGAAATTGTCTCGTGGATCGTCGTTCGTGGTTCGCAAGAAAAAACAACTCGGCCGTATAATCCGCGCTCCGATGAAAATTGTGCATTCATTGGCTCAATTCGGAGCTGTCGCGGGGAAAGCGAGTGTTGTGACATGGGGTGTTTTCGACGGGATGCACCGGGGGCATGCGGCGATCGCGGCGCTCGTGCGCGAGCGGGCCGGGGCGATCGGCGGGGTGAGCGTCGTGATCCCTTTCGTGGGGCACCCGGCCGAGGTCCTCCATGGGAAAATTGTGCCGCGCCTGACGACCGACGCCCAGCGCCTGCGGATTCTGGCGGGTTGGGGCCTGGACGCGGCGATCCCCGTGGCCTTCGACGCGCGTTTCGCGTCGCTCTCGCCGGCCGATTTCGTGGACGAGATCCTCTGCCGGTCGCTCGCGGCGCGCGCCGTCGTTGTAGGGCCCGACACGCGTTTCGGGAAGGACCGCGCGGGGGACGAGGCGTTCCTGCGCCGCGAGGGCCAGAAGCGGGGATTCGCCGTCTACGCCGCCTCTCCCGTGTGGGTCGCGGGCCAGGTCGTCAGCAGCACGCGCGTCCGGCGCGACGTGGCCGCCGGCGACGTCGTCGCGGCCGCCGAATCCCTGGGGCGTCTCTACAGCGTCGAGGGGGTCGTGGTCCAGGGGGACGGCCGCGGCGCGCGTCTGGGGTTCGCGACCGCCAACCTCGACACGGCCGATCAGCTCCTGCCCGCGCCGGGAGTCTACGCCGCGCGGGCGCTTCTTGCTGGCGGCGCGGTCCCGGCCGTGGCCAATGTCGGCGTCCGGCCGACATTTCCGTCCGCGGCCGCGGGGCGTCCGCTTCTTGAGGCGCATCTCCTGGATGTGACCCTAGACCTCTATGGAAAGACGCTGGAACTCGCCTTCGCGGCGCGTCTGCGCGATGAGATGCGCTTCGACAGCCCCGAGGCGCTTTCCCGCCAGATCGCCCGCGACATCGCCGAAGCCCGCCAGCGGTTGGGTTAGGTCGCAGTCATTCCGATTCCCCTGTTGAGGCGCCCCCTTGTGGCGGCCACTCCCTTCCGCCTACGTGCACATCACTACGGCGGACCCGCCGGAGCACCAGCGGTGCGAAGGCGGGCGGGGGACGTTCGCCGGGCAGGTTTCCTTTCCGACGCCTGGCTCACTCCGGTTCGACGACGGGCAGGGACTGCTTTCCGCCTCCGGCCAGCCTCATCTATCCTGCCCCCACACGCTACCACCCCTCCATTGCCTCCTGGTCTACTCCATGAAAGGGGCAGGATAGACGGACAGATCTCATTTTTTAGCGGCGGCGCCTGGGTTTCTTCTGTTTTTTCTTGGATTGCGGACGGAACAACTGTGTGAGCGCGTCCTGGAAGGTCGCCAGGAAGACTTGATCCTTGGGCCGGTTGGCAAGCTTCTTCGAGCGCAAGAGATCTTCCAACGGCGCCACAGGTACCGAGGCTCCCCGCACTTTGAACCGACGGCGTTTCTTCCAAAGCGAGGCGAAACGGCATCCTGCGATATCGAGCGCGAGATCAATGCGGATATCTTTTTTGTGCGCTGTGACGTTGGCGCGTGCACGCACAATCCCTTTCATAAGCTCGGGCGTCTCTTCGATCAGCGGCTCACCGCCGGCCTCGAACTGGTAGCCGAGTTTTCTTAACGTCGTTACCGCATTGGAAAGAATGCCGGCGTTCGCTGGGAGCAGAAGATCGCAATCGAGTGTCGAAACAACAGAGCCAACCTGTTCAGCGTATAAATTGATCCCGAATGCGCCGACGATGATATAGGGAACCCGGGCCCGATCCAGGCTCTTGCAGGCTTCAGCGTAAGCGTACATGGCGCTTCTCATTCGGGATCAGCTTCGCGCCGGAAAAGAAATCCCGTGCGTTGATCAGGGCCTGAAAAACCCAGGTCTTGTCAGCGCCCTCCCGGTTGCAGGGGTGCCGGGCGAGACGCCGGGCCAGGCGCAGGCAGTCATCGGGGGGCGCGGGCCTCTTTCTGGGCTTCATCTGGGCCAGTATAGCACCGTGCGATTCAGAGGGTAGCGGAGGGCGTGTCCGAAGCGGCACTCCGATCCGGCGCGACATCGCCGAGGCCAAGCAACGGTTGGGTTAGATCGCGATCCTTCCAATCCTCCTGTTGTGGCGCCCCCTTGCGGCGGCTACTCCCTTCCGCCTACGCGCACATCACTATGGCGGACCCGCCGGAGCACCAACGGTGCGAAGGCGAGCGGGGAACGCTCGCCGGGCAGGTTTCCTTTCCGGCGCCCGGCTCACTCCGGTTCGACGACGGGCGAGGTGAAGCGGTTGAGAGCCTTCTCCGAGGTGTGGAACCGCACCTCGCCCTGTCGAACATTCCCCCTCGGGAGCAGCCGCCCGGGGGCGCGTGTGTCCTCTGCTGCGATGGAGCGTGGTTGACGGTTTCTTTCAATGGTGCGTTGGAGGGAGTTTCGGGCGACTACGTCGTCAAAAAATAATCGATCATTCAACCTTCGCGAAGACGACCTTGAGATAGCGCGATTCCGGGCAATTGATCTGAAATGGATGATCCGGCGCCGCGTGCGCCAGGCGGAAAATCTGGAGTTCCCGGCGCACGGCCGTCGAGACCGCCTGGAGCATCCCCAGAAATGCCTCGTCGGAGACAACCCCCGAGCAGGAGCAGCTCACGAGGATCCCCTCGGGCGCCAGGACATCCAGGGCCGCGCGGTTCAGGTCGAAATATTTGTCGAGGCCGGCCTTCAACTCCTCGCGGGAGGCCGCGAATTTCGGCGGGTCGAGGATCACGAAGTCGTAGCGCTTCTTGTGGCGCTTGGCGTCCCGCAGGTAGGGGAAGAGATCGGCGTGCACCCAGTCGACGGTGGCCTTGTTGAGCCGGGCGTTCTCGCGCGCGGTGTCGATCGCGCTCTTGTCGAGGTCGACGCCGATCGCCTCAGCCGCCTTCCCCAGGGCCGCCTGGATCGAGAATCCCCCCGTGTAGCAGCAGCAGTCGAGGACTTTTTTTCCATGCGAGAGTTCCCGCACGAACCGGCGGTTGTCACGCTGGTCCAGGAACGCCCCCGTCTTGTGGCCGGAGAGGTTGACGCGCAGACGCAGGTCGTCCTCGCGGATCTCGACGGTCCCCTTGGGCATCCGCTCCCCCGGGGCGCGGAACCCCTCGAGGGTTTGGATCCGGCTGTCGGCGCGCAGGAACAACCGCGCGCCGGGAAAAAGCCCCGCGAACGCCTCTTCCACTGCCGGGAGGTGTACGAGCGGCCAGATCGAGAAGAGTTCGAGCACAATTGCGTCTCCGTACCGGTCGGCGACGAGTCCCGACAGGCCGTCCCCCTCGGAGTTCACGATCCGGTAGGCGTTCGTTCGGGTTTCAAGATCGAGGAGGGTGCGCCGAAGGGCGGCCGCCCGGCGGATCCCTTCCGCGATCGAGGGAAGGGGGTCCTCCGCCCGCGGGTCGAACGACACCAACCGCACGCTGATCTGGGAACGGGGGTTGAAGAACCCGTGTCCGACGAAACTCCCTTCCTTGTCGACGACCCCAACCCAGTCGCCGGGCTGGGCCGCCTTGTCCCAGGCGCGGATCATCCCCTGGAAAATCCATGGATGTTGCTGGTGGCGGCGGATGCGCAGGCGGACGACAGGGGGCGGCATGGGGAAACTCTAAACACCAAGAACCAAACGACAAACACCAAACAAACTCCAAAAAAACAAAACGCCAACAAACGCGAGGAGGGCGAGTATTCCTTTGTTTGTTGTTTGCCGTTTTTCCGTTTGTTTGGCCTTTTGGTGTTTGTAGTTTGTTGTTTATGGATCGTTTCTTGATTGTCACCGCCGACGACCTGGGGCACGACGCCGAGCGTAACCGCGGCATCTTCGAGGCTCACCGGCGGGGGATCGTGACTTCGGCGTCGATCCTCGCCAACGGCCCCGCCTTCGAGGACGCGATGGCGCGTCTCGGTGAGACCCGGAGCCTGTTCGTGGGACTCCACCTCAACTTAAGCGAGTGGAAGCCGCTCGCGCGGGGCCTGTCGACGCTTGTCGGACCGGACGGGTTTTTCCTGGGGAAGGAAGGGATCCGGACGGCTCTCAAGAAGGGGCGCGTGGATCCCGGGGAGATCCGGCGCGAGGTCGAGGCGCAGATCGCCAAGCTTCTTGACCGGGGGATTCCCCTGACGCACCTGGACGGGCACCAGCACGTCCATGTCTATCCCGTGGTGCGCGAGGCGGCGGCCGAGGCGGCGGCGAGGATGGGTCTCTGCACCGTGCGGATTCCCGCGGAGCGCTTGGGCGCGCACGACGCGGTCCTGTCGGACCGGCGCGCCAAGATCCGCGACTATGTCAGGCGCGCCGTCGAGGCGCGCCCCATCTACCGCAAGTACAACCTCTCTTCGACGGGCGGCTTCCTGGGGATGGCCCTGAGCGGCCGCGTCAGCGTCGAGGCGCTCCAGGCAGCGCTCGCCGCCGCGCGCGGGGCCTGGGTCGAGCTCATGACGCACCCGGGATATCCGGATCTCGCGGCCGGCGCCTTCTCGAACTTCGAGCGGGAGACGGAACTGGAAGTTCTCACCGATCCGTCTTTTGGCGCCTGGGTCCGGGAGCGGTTCCGTCTGACGACCTATGCCGATCTCGTCTCGGGGGCTCCATGAAAATCCTGATCATCACCCCCTCTTTTTTGCCGGCCATCAGCGGGAACGCCCGGACCGTCGCCCGGTGGGCCTCGGGGCTCTCGGCGCGGGGGGAGGAGGTCGTCGTCTGCGATATGTCGCAGGATCCCAGCGGCGAGAAACTTGCCGCGGCGTTCGCCGAAGTTGCGCCGGATGTGATCCATGCGCATCACGCCTGGAAGGGGGGGCGGTGGCTGGGGTACCTTTCCGGTGCCGGCGCCGCGCCGCGTGTGGTGTCGTTCGCGGGAACGGATCTTCTGGCGCTTGAGGGAGGGGGGGAGGCGGCCGCGTCGGTCGGGAAGATCGCCCAGAGCGCGGCGCGGATCGTCGCGCCGGGGCAGGACACGTTGAGGCGCCTCCAGGCGGCGTTGCCCGCGCTTTCCGGCCGGATGCGCCTGGTTCCCAAGGGGATCTGGATCGACGACGAGGCATATCCCTTGCGGGCCGAGATGGGATATTCCGGGCAGGAGAAACTTTTCCTGCTCACGGGGGGGGTGCGCCGCGTCAAGAACCAGCTCTTCGCCGTACGCGCCTGGCGGAGGCTCCTGGTGGAAATCCCTGAGGCGCGCCTTGTGCTGGCCGGACCCGTGATCGATCCAGATTATGCGGCGCTTGTCGAGCAGGAGGGGGAGGGATTGGCTTTGCGGCGGATCGAGGTGCCGCCCGCCGCGATGGGGGGAGCGTACCGCGAGGCGGATGTCGTCTTGAACGTCTCTGAATCAGAGGGGTTCTCGAACGCGCTTCTCGAGGCGATGTCGGCGGGGCGGGCGGTCCTGGCCTCGCGGATCGGCGCCAACGCCGAGGCGGTGGAGGAGGGGAAGACGGGCCTGCTGTTCGCCCCGGGAGACGAAAAAGAGTTTGTTGCCAAGGGGGCGGCGCTGGCGCGCGACGAAAGTCTGCGCGCGCGGCTGGGGGAGGCGGCGCGCACCTACGTCGCCGGGCGGTATGACGCCGCGGCCGAAATCGATGCGCTCACAGCAGTCTATAAGGAAGTCATGGGTCATGAGACATGAGTTACTTTCCAAGTTTTCGGAGTGACAGGATGAGATCGATTTCGCCGCGCTGGCGGTTCATCTTGCGTGCGATCTCGACCGGATCCAAGCCCGCGTCGGCGTGGCGGTAGATCTCGAGAGTCTCGGGGTCGCCGGCCAGATGGTGTTTAGGCGGCGCCGGCGTGTCGGTAGCCTGCCGTTCGGACAGGATCTTGAGCTCGCGGATCTTGAGGTCGGCCTCCGCCAGGAGGCGGTTTAGAGTCTGAAAGCGTGTCTCGAGCTGGCCGTTGACGCGGCGGCTCGTTTCCTCGAGGCGCAGCAGAAGGTCCGAGAGATTCTCGCGCAGGGTCGGGTCGATGCGGGCCGCTTCTTTTTTTTGGGGAAGGGCGCCCACCGGCTCCTTCTCGGTGGCCTTGCGCTGGGACCGGGCGACGAGGAGGAGTGCCATCAGGAAAAGGATCGCGCCGACGCAGAGCGTCTGAAAATTGTCGAATGGGATGTCGGCGATCACGGATTCTCTCCGCGGCGCTCCCGCCAAGCCCGCATCGCTTCCTCTTGAACGACCGGCAGGGGGAGATTCTGCGCTAAGGCCAGCCGCTTCAAGTCCTCGAATTCCGGCCAGGCCTTTTCCGATTCAGCCGAGAGGGCAGCGACCTTGAACCGCACGGGCCCGTAGCGGGTCGCGATTGTCTCGTGGCGCCGCGGCAGTTTCTCGCGCTGGGCGAGCGTCCGTCGGACTCCCAGGGTCGGCGTCTCAGCGAAGAGGATCCGTTCGACAGGCTCCACAGCGGCGCCGTCGGCCAGGACCGTGAGCATCGTTCCCGGGCGGGATTTCTTCATCTGAATCGGCGTCAAGAAGACGTCGAGCGCTCCGGCGGCGAAGAGCCGCTCCATCAGGAGGTCCATCCCCTCCGGGTTGAAGTTGTCGAGGTTGGTCGCAAGCTCCCAGACGGCATCCTGTTCCCAGGGGGGCGCTTCCCCAATCCAGAGCCGGAAATAGTTGGGCCACGGTATTTTTTCTCCCGGCTCCCGGCCATCCCAGAGTCCTGCTCCATAACCGGTGCGCTCGAGGATGAGGGGCGGATGCAAGGACGGCTCGGCGAGTGTCGTCACCAGCGCCGCGCCCGTGGGGGTCGTCAGTTCCTTCGCCGGGCCCCCTGGCAGGACCGGCCATCCTCGCGCCAGGGCTAGAACCGCCGGCGGCACGACATGGGCCCCCTGCCCCAGACGCAGGGGGGAGGCATGCATCCGATGGATTCCGATCCGGGCCAGGCCCGCCGCGGTCCCGACGACGTCGGCCACGAGATCCGAGGCCTCCGGCTCGGTCAATTCGATCTCGTGGGGCGCTCGCCCGCGGGTCTGGGACTCGGCCGCCAGAAGCCTCGTCAGGACACGCAGGCTCATCTTTTTGACGGGATCGGGCAGGAGGCCGTCGGTGACGATCTTCTCGATGTTGGCGAGCGTCCGGCAGACAGGCCCCCCGGACGCGTCGATCTCGACGTCGACCTTGGTGCAGCGTGTCCCGCCCCGTTCGACCGTGCGCTTCGACAGCCGGAACGGGGAGATCGGAAGCCCTGAGAGCGTTTCCTCGATTGTGCTCAAGGGGCATCCCGCGTCGGCGAGGGCCCCCAGGAACATGTCGCCGCTCACGCCTCCCTGGGCATCGAAATACGCGACGCGCATCGAAGCACTATAACGGAAAAGGATCTTTTCGTCGTTCGTGGATCGTGGGTCGCAGAATGTTGGTTCTTCCGGCTTTTCCGTGGGTGACGGGGGCCTGGTTCCGGGCCGCGGGTTTCGTTCGTCCCCGGATCTCGGGTTTCGAAAGACGGAAAAAGACGAAACCCGAAATCAGTAACCCGGAACCGGAAACCCGAAACCCGCACAGATTTCTTTACTTCTGCAGAATCGGCAGAAACCGGTAAGGGATCTGCAGGACGATGAGGGCGATCGCTGAGGCGATCTCAGACCCGATGTCTCCCTGCCAGGAGCCGTTGGTTCCCTGGGTCTCGATCAGGTGCTTGCGAATCTGGGGGAAATAGATGTTCCAGTACTTGGGACCGGCCAGGAACATCACCTGTGCCATGTAGAGGTGCGTATAGGAGTAGTGGCCCTGGCACATCCCGACCGCGCCAGCCTTCTTTAGGGCGTTCTCGAGGTGCCTCAGGGACTTATTGATGATCTCGTTCGTCTCCTTGTTGAATTCTCCAGTGTTGAACATGACCGCGACGCCGGCCGCCGTGAGCGCAATCGATCCTTGGCCGCTTTGCCCCGGCATATACATGATGCTGCCGTTTGTGTTCTGTGAGACCTTCATGAAATTGATCGCGTTTTGGATCGTCTTCTTGGGGACGTCGATCCCGGCGTTACGGGCTGAGCGCAATCCTTCGATCTGTGTCACGGTGACCGATCCCTCGTGGCTGGCAGAGTCTGGTGTGTAGTACCACCCACCGAGGCTCGATTGGGACCGGCTCGTGAGGGAGACGGCCTTGCGAAGGGCGTTCCCGATTTCCTTGTTGGTTTTGGTGCTGGGGTACATTCCATAGACCTGTCCCAGGAAGAGCATAGCGTAGCCGTGCTCGTGCATCGGGCTGTGCCCCCCCTGGCCCTGGTATTTAATGAGCCCGCTCTGGTCGGATTGCTTGAGGATGAAATCAACGGCCTTGCGGATGTTGGGAGCGTATTTCCCCCGTGTGGGGGTGTCCCCATGCGCCAGGAACGCCAGTCCCGCAATAGCCGTCGTGGCGACCTTGTGGGCCGCCTCCTGGCCGCTGACACCCCAGGATCCCTCCTTGTCGTTCTGGTTACGCGCCAGGGATTCGAGCCCTTTTTCGATCACTCGCTCCTGTTCAGGGGTGATCTCGTCGAAGTTGATCTTTTCGTCTTCGGCCCCGGCGGCCTCGACCGCGAGGACTGGAAAGGGGATCGCGCCCGCACTCCCGAAGGCGGCGTAGGCCAGGCAGGACGCCAAGGCCGGCCCAAAAGTGGGTTTTCTCGTCTTCATCGTCTTTTTTACGGCGGTCTTTTGCCCCGTCATCCGGAGGGTCCTTGTATCACGGGGTATAACCCGCGTCACGCGAAAAGGTTCAGGGGAGTCAATGACAGGATCCTTCTCGTGGATCGTGGTTCGTTGATCGCCTGCCTGCCGCGCCCTCTGATGTGCATGGAAGCACGGCGCAGGCAGGTCGTTGGGAAGATTTTTTCATCTTGACGGATCGGGCAACCCTTCTGACAATGCCCCCGCTTCCCATGGGAGTCGACCTCTAACGATGTCAGGCATCCCGATCAAGGATGAGCCGGTCGTCGTCGAAAGCTACCCCCCGTACGGGGTGACGCGCCGCAGTTTTCTGTTTTCTTCCGCCGGCGTCGCCTGGGCCACCTTCTCGATGGCGTTCGGGGCCGGGATGGCCTCGACCCTCCGGTTCATGCTCCCGAACGTCCTCTTCGAGCCCCCCACGTCTTTCAAGGCGGGATACCTTTACGAGTACGCGGTGGGGGAGGTCGACGAGCGCTGGAAGGACAAGTTCGGGACATGGCTGGTGCGCACCTCAGACGGGATGTACGCGCTCTCCACCACCTGCACGCACCTGGGGTGCATCCCGAACTGGCTCAAGAACGAGCTCAAGTTCAAGTGCCCCTGCCACGGGAGCGGGTTCTATGCCACCGGCGTCAATTTCGAGGGGCCGGCGCCGCGCCCCCTGGAGCGTTACCGCATCGCGCTCGACCCCAACGACGGCCAGATCGTGGTCGACAAGTCGAAAAAATTTCAGCAGGAGCTGGGGCAGTGGGCAGATCCGGAAGCGTTCCTGAAGGCGTGAGATGGCCGGCCCCAAGAAGAGCTGGTTCGACGAGCTGACCGAGACGCAACTCTGGAAGTCGGTCTTCCGCCACGGCTACCCGGACAACACCCGGAACCGCGGCCTCGCGGTTCTCTCGAACGTCTTTTTGCACCTGCACCCGATCCGCGTCCGGCAGTCAGGTCTGCGCGTGCGCTACACCTGGTGCATGGGAGGGTTGACGTTCTTCCTGTTCCTGGTGGAGGTGATCACCGGGATCCTGCTGATGTTCTATTACCGGCCGGTCCCGCAGTACGCGCACCAGGACATCGAGTTTTTGCGCGAGGGGGACGTGGCTTTGGGGATCGTGGTCCGCGAGATGCACCGCTGGGGAGCGCACGCGATGGTGATCACGGTCTGGCTCCACATGCTCCGCGTCTTCATGACCGGCTCCTATAAGCCACCGCGCGAGTTCAACTGGAACATCGGCGTCATCCTTTTGGTGCTGACGCTCCTCCTTTCGTTCACCGGGTATCTTCTGCCCTGGGACCAGCTGGCGATGTGGGCGGTGACGGTCGGGAGCAACATGGCCCGCGCCACCCCTTTTCTAGGGCACGAGGGGCCCGGGGCGTCGTTCCTGGTGCTGGGGGACATCCACCTCATTCACGCCGGCGATGACGCGCGCTTCGGCCTCATCGCCGGCACGTCCGTGGGGCCGGCGGCGCTTTTGCGCTTCTACGTCCTGCACTGCGTGGCGATCCCGTTCGCGGCGACGATCCTGATGTCGGTCCACTTCTGGCGCGTGCGCAAGGACGGCGGCATCTCCGGACCGTTGTGACGCCCAAGGAAGACCTGATCCGGGTGGAGGCGGTGGTGAAGCAGATGCTTCCCAACGCCACGTTTCGCGTGGAGCTTGAGAACGGCCACGAGGTGCTGGCCCATGTCTCGGGGCGGATGCGCATGCACTACATCAAGATCCTGGTGGGGGATAAGGTGACTGTGGAGATATCGCCTTACGACTTAAAGAGAGGGAGAATTGTTTATCGGAGCTAGAATGACAGCAAATCCTAATCACCAAGCACTAAACCTTAAACAAGCACCAGATTCAAAATTGAAAATTCAAAACTTGTCATCGCGCAATATGTTTCAACATTGCTGTTTAGTGATTTGAGTTTGTTGAGGATTTAGTGCTTTAAATTTAGTGCTTATGATTTGCATGGAGGGATCATGAAAGTCAGAGCCTCAGTCAAGAAAATGTGCGATCGCTGCAAGGTCGTGCGCCGCCGGGGTGTGGTCCGCGTGATCTGCACCAATCCCCGACACAAGCAGAGACAGGGATAAGTTATTTTCGCGCGAATCCTAACATCATGCCTGAGTTCCTAAAGCACTGGATCAACGCCCTTTGCGCGCCGGAGATCCTGATCTCCCTCTCGGTCGTCGGCCTCTTCTTGATCCTTTATTTCTACCGGTTTTTCGGCCGGCCCAAGGTGGGTTTGGCGATCTTCCTCGTGGCGGGAGGGCTCTTCTGCCTGTCCCTTTCCGACGACCACTTCCGCGAGATCGTCAAGAAGGGGGACAACATCCCGATCGTGGGGATGCTCCTCCTGGTGGGGTTCTTCCTCTGGTTCTCGTTGCATCAGGCGGCCGTCAACGACGCGCGGATCGAGTGCGAGGTCTCGATCGACGAGGGGAGCGGCGCGTGCGCGCTCTTCCTGACCGAGGAGGGAGACCGCTTCGAG
>SBBH01000066.1 GCA_005239795.1 Planctomycetales bacterium | reverse complement strand
TGAGCACCGCGACGGAGCGCTGGAGGACCTCTTCCTCCCGCGCGGCGTCGAGGTCGGTGACCCGCTCGCGAAAGCCGAACCGGAGCGACTCGCGCTCGCGCGGATCGAGGACCCTGTCGAGCTCGGCCTCGGGGAGCGCCAAAAGCCGCTCCCGGACCGCCTCTTCAGGCGCCCCCGCCAGACCGAGCGCCGTCCGGTGGCGGTCGGTCACCGACAAAAATCGCCGGATAAATTTCTCTTTTTCGGGGCGCCGCTTGATCGCCAAAAAGTCGATGATCTGGATCAACAGGCGCGTCCGGCCGCTGCTTTCGCGGCGCACCGTCTCGACGAGCGTCTCGAGCCCCGGCAGGAAGCGGTCGTGGCCGATCCGGAGCAAGGGGCCACTCGGGATGTCCCGGACGCCGGTTGCCTCGACCACGATCGCGCCGGGGCCCCCTCGAGCAAAACGCCCGTACCAGCCCAAGACCTCCGGTGTGACGAACCCCTCTTCTGTGGCGCGCCAGGGGACCATCGCCGGGACCCAGGTGCGCTGCTCCAAGGAGACGGGGCCGATCCGCAGGGGCGAGAACCAGCGCGAGGCGGCCGCCTCCTGCTCGCTCGGCCAGCGGGTCGGGGGAGGATCCCATCTGATGCGCTCAGGCGGATGCCACATAGAAGCAAAACTCCAAACACCAAACGGCAAACACCAAACAAATGGATAAACGGAAAACGGCTAAGATACAAACGCGGCCGGCGGCCTTCATAGAGAGAGAATACAAACGATCCCGCGGTATGTCGTGAGCCACGTGTCGATAGGGACCGCGCGCAATCGCCGCGGCATCCTCGACCGTCGCCTTGGGAATCTGGTAGGGCGTCATGGCACTCCTCGAGAAGGGGGTCGTTTCGCCCCACCTTCCGTTCCTAGAGGCGCCAGTCCAAATCAGCCGGGCACTCGAGTCCGATCTTCGCGGGATCCGGGAATTTCACGCCGCAGGCCCTGACGGCCGGTTTGATGTCGCTCACGAAGTCCTGCATGATCTCGCCGGAGTCGCGTTTCTTGAGCCCCACCGAGATCGCATACCTGTTCCCGGGCGTGCCGGGCCTTCCAAAAGAGAGCATCCCCAGCTTGAGCCATTTCTCGAAGAGCGTCTGCTTCACGCCGTCAAATTCCCCCGTCTTCGTGAGCTCGACGACGATCTTCTCCCCCAGGTTCTGGTGCCCCGCCTCCTCCTTGATGATCTTCTGAATCACCTTCCGGTAGGGCTGGAAGGAGCACGCCTCGTAGTCCTTGAGCTGCCAGAACCCCCCGCGGTCGTAGAGGAACTGGGCCATGGCCAGCTCGTACCACGACTGGGCGAACGGGACCGGCTTCTCCTTGAGGCGCTTGTTCACCATGGGCTCGACCGACCGGCCCGTGAACGACTGGTACATGACGGCGACATCCTCGTAGTGCTCCATCTCCTCAGTCACGTGCCACGTCAGGAATTTCAAGGATTTCAAGTCCGGGATGAACTGCAGGCCGTAGCCGAACATCTGCGCGGCGGCGAGCTCCCGGTACGCCTGAGACTCCATCATCTGCGTGAGGGTCTTGCGGTATTCGGGGGTCATCTGCACAGAAGAAGCCGATTTCGAGGGCACATTCACTCCTTTCCGTCACGCGTCATGTTTCCGTCACGCGTCATGCGTCACGCGCCTTCTTTCTCATGACGCGTGACACATGACGATCACAGATCCGTTCTCAATCTTTCCACGGGCTGGCCACCGATGAGATGCTTCTCGAGAATCTCCTCGGCATCGGCGGGCGTGACCCCCCCGTACCAAACCCCTTCCGGGTAGACCACGATCGACACCCCGCGAGCGCACTGGTCGAGGCACCCCGCCTTGTTGATCCGGATTTTCTTCTTGAGCCCCATCGCATGAATCTTCTTCTTCAAGAGATCGAGCACCTCGGCCGACCCCTTGGCGGCGCAGCAGCCGCGCGGATCGTCCGGCTTACGCTCGTTCTGGCAGACGAAGAGATGTTTCTCGAAACGCATCACTGCTCTTGGGGATACAACAGGATCCGATCGTGGCAGAGAAGGAGCAGGTCGTCCTTCCCGTCGCCGGTCAGGTCCGCCACCAACATCTCGCGCGGCTCACGCGGCGCGCCGCGGCGCCCCTCGTAATGGGCATTCGCCTCGAAAACGCGAAAATGATACCGGCTTCGCCAGACGTCCGCGGCGTCCTTCGATAGGATCTCCAGGATCCGCCCCTCCGCGCCGTCCAGGAGAACCAGATCTTGGCGCCCGTCGCCGTTCAAATCGCCCGCGGCGGCGTCCGCGTAGGCGACTCCCTTGAGGTCGGTCTCATAGGTGGCCACCGTCGAGACAGCCACGTCCTGGCGCCCCGCCGGAATCCACCAGAATCGGTCCTTCCCGAAAAAGAAAAGGTCCGGCTTCCCGTCCTGTTCGAGATCCCTGACCTCGGCTCCCACCAGGTCGATCCGCCCCATGGGGATGGTGCGCTCCGGCCGGAACACTCCTTGGGAATCCTTGCGCAAGACCAGAAGCCACTCGCCGGTCTTCCCCAAAAGCAGGATCTCGCACCCCTTGTCCGCGTCGATGTCCGCGGCCAGGCAGGCCCCGACCGCCGCCTCCGGATCGGCCGCATGGTACTGGTCGACCACATCGAGCCCCCCCGCCACTTCCATCCGGAGGCTTCGCGCAAAGCCGGTCCGGGCAACGAGAAGCTCATCCTTCCCGTCGCCGTCCACGTCCCCCAGGGAGATCTCCGAGGGGCTCAAGCGATCCACCAACCCCTTCCGGAAGGCGGTGTCGGCGGCGACTTCGACGAACGTCCCCTTCCCGTCCCCTTTGAGAAGCCGCGCCGGATCATGGGGGACGAAAATCATCAGATCCAGATGCCCGTCCCCATCGGCATCAAAACCCCGCATCCCGGAAGGATCGGCCCGCAGATCGGCGATCTCGTTCTGGGCGACGGCCCATTCTCCGTTGTTTGAGCGACGGCAGACGCAGACGAAACGTTTCCTCTCCTCCTCCTTGACGCAAAGGACCTCAAGTGCCCCGTCGCCGTCGGCGTCCATAACGGCGACGGCAGAGGGCACTCCCGTCAGGGGGACCGGCCTCGGATAGGCCATGCGCCCGACCTCGGAAAAGACCGACACCGCCAGGGATTTTTCACGCGAACTCGCCATGACCAGTTCAGCGCGTCCGTCCCTGTCCAGGTCCCCGGCCGCGATCGCAGAGATATCGGAAAGCGCGGGGAAAGCCTCCGGCTGGGAGAGCACCCCTTTCTCGTGCTGGAAATAGATCAGCATCTGCGCCCCCTTGACGTCGGCGGCCGCGAGATCAATCCGCCCGTCTCCGTCGAAATCGCCGAAGGCATAGGGGGTCTCGGATTTCCCGTCCATACGCACGGGAAAAACCTGGGCAAAAAGGGACTCCTTCTCCTCTCCCTGGGCGTCCCGGGTCTCCCCGGCGGGCCGGCCGACCGACACGATCTCCACGAGTCCCGTGCGGCCTTGGATCAGGGCGAAGCCGCAGGAGCCTTTTTGCTCTTGCACCAGGTCCACCGGCACAAGACCGGCTCGAGGAGCCTGAACCGACAGAGAAAACTCCGCCCCGAAGCGCCCCTCCTTGTCCTGGAACCGGACCCGGAGAGGATCAGGCTTGTTGGCGACGAGATAAACGATGTCGGGCCGGTTGTCCCCGTTGACGTCGCGCAGGATCAGCCCATAAGGCTCCCGGTCACACAGTCCGTAGCGGACCGGCCCCGCAAGTTCTCCTCCCCGGATTTGGCGCAGCACCAGGATCTCCTCCTGCGTCATCACGACAAGATCGGTCCGGCCATCCGCGTCCAGATCCCCTGCGGCGAGGGTCGAGCTCTGTTGAGAGGGGCGAGAGAGCTCCACCGCACGCGTTCGGCTCCACTCCCCCCCCTTCTGTTGATAGCGGATCACGAGGCCGTCGGGAGCCCCCGTCGCGGCGAGGTCCGTCAGGCCGTCCCCGTCGAAATCCCCGGCCGCCAGGGCCCACATCGATTGCCCGGTCACGATGGCGCCCTTGCGGAAGCGCGCATCCTCGAGGACCGGGTCCCACCGTCCGGTCACGGCCTGGCGCAATCCCGGGGGATCCTTTTCGCCGGGAGCGCGCTGGAACAGGAGGTCGATCCTCGCCCGGTCGTTGTTGAGGACGGCCAGGTCCAGGCGCTTGTCCCCGTCGAGATCCGCGGCCACAAGGGCGCGTGTGTTCCAGTCGAGCTTCGTGACCTCAGGGCCGCTCAGGGCGAAGGGGCGCTCAAGGTGCGGCCCTGCCTGCAGGGCCGACCCAGCGAACGCCAGCGCCACGACAACCCAGTGCCTCATCGATGCGCCACTCGCAGATGCATGAAAATCCCGTCGGCCGTCCGGTAGAGGCCGGAGGTGGCCATCCCGAAAAACCGGCCCGCCTCCCGCGGGTCGAGCTTCACGGAAGGATCGCAGAATCCCAAAAGAGGGGGCTCCAACGGCCCCATCTTTTCCTCAATGTCCTTGAGCGCTCTATCCAACCGTTCCTGTCTTTCCCTGACTTCCCGGAAAAAGTTTGTGAGCAACGCCTCCATGCGGGTGAATGTCACGCCGCAGCATCCCGGCGGGAGCTTCTCAATTCCGCCTAGCACTTCCGGATCTTCCCAGACGGGTCGGACCGGTTTTCCTATGTTCCGGATCACGGCCTGCAGGGGAGAGGTGGTCCCGATGCAGACGAAAAGATTCCCTCCCGCGATCGCGTAGCTGATGAACTTCTCCTGGGCCCCTTCCTCGCTCGACAGGGGATTCTTGAAGGTGTGGATCGGGGTCCCCAGATAATCCTTCACCGTGAAGGCCCCCTCCCCCTCCTCACCCGAGCCGACGAGATTCTTGAGCCCCACGAGGGCCGCCCCCAGCGCTTGCGCGTCCTTCACCGGCACCCAGAGGAGCAGATCGTTGTCGGCCGGCGCGCCGGTTTTCCCAGACCCGACAGGCAGGCCCGCCTGAGAAGGGGATTCCGAGCTAAAAAGTTCGTCGCCGATGTTGCCCAGAAAATCCTTCTCGAAATCGATCCCTGTCGAGCCCTTCAGCTGGAAAAGCGGCATCTGCAGCATCGCCCCCATCATCGGGTCGATCCCGTTCAAGATCTCCTGGATCGCCGCATAGACCCCGGGAAGACTGATCCGCTGGGAGC
>SBBH01000060.1 GCA_005239795.1 Planctomycetales bacterium | reverse complement strand
CTGGTGGGAGAGGGGGGGCTTTTGATCGGAACCGTCGGGGGGGGGCGCTTCGAACAGGAGGTCATCAGGCGCGCCCTGGAGTTTCTGCCCCGCGGGGGATTCGAGACGGCCTCGATCCAGCTGACGCTCGAACTCGGCCAGTGCTGCGGGGGAGAGATGGAGGTGTCGATCGAGGTTTTAAAACCCGCCGAGCGGTTGCTGGTTTTTGGGGCGGGACATGTGGCGCGGGAGGTTGTGCCGCTCGCCAAACGCGTCGGGTTCGAGGTGGCGGTGCTGGACGAACGGGAGGAGTTCTTGACCCGCGAGCGTTTTTCCGAGGCGGATCTCCTGATCGACGCCTGTGACCCGGCGAACTGGCAGGATCGGGTGACGGTTGACCGCGATACGTATTGCCTCGTGATGACGCACGATCACGGCCTGGACCAGCGGATTGTCGAGCGCTTGGTCGCATCGCCCGCAGCCTATATCGGTCTTATCGGAAGCCGCACGAAGGCGAGGCGTTTCGCGGCGCGCCTTTCGGCTTGGGGAGCGACGCCGGATCAGATCCGGCGTGTCCGGTCTCCCGTGGGAGTCGAGATCGGCGCCGAGACCCCTCAGGAGATTGCCGTCTCGATCGCGGCGGAGCTGGTCGCTGAACGCCGCCTAGCGCTTTCGGTCGCGGAAGGTGCCGGCAAAGGCGCCGCGAGCGCCAACGCTTAGATCCCGCGCAGGATCATCGCGTCGTAGACGCGCTTGATCGCCACGCTAAAGGCCGCCGTCCGATAAGAGACCTTTTTCTCCTTCACGACCGTCTGGACGGTGCGAAACGCCTCGGCCATGGTGTTTTCGAGTTTTTCGATGACCTCCTTCTCGGTCCAGAAGAACTGGGTCAGGTTCTGGGTCCACTCGAAGTAGGAGGCGGTAACGCCCCCGGCGTTGGCGAGGATGTCGGGGATCACCGGGATGGCGCGCTTGGCGAGGATTTCGTCGGCGTCCAGGTCGAGCGGATGGTTCGCGGCCTCCACCAAGAGCTTGGTCTTGACCTTGGGAGCATTGGCGCCGGTGATGACATCCCCCAGGGCCGCTGGGATCAGGACGTCGCATTCGACTTCGAAAATCTTGTCGCCGGCGAGCGGCTCCGCTTCCTTGAACCCCGCGATCGAACGGTGGGCCCGCGCGTGGGCCAGGAGTTTTTCGATGTCGATCCCTTTTTCGCTGTAATACCCGCCGGTGACGTCGCTCACGGCGATCACTTTGGCGCCCGCCTCGTGGCAGAACTTGGCGGTGAACGATCCCACGTTGCCGAACCCCTGCAGGGCGATCCGGGCCCCTTTAAGCGGGATCTTCATCTCTTTCAGGGCGTCGCGCATCACGCAGAAAACCCCCCATCCGGTGGCCTGCTCGCGTCCCTTGGAGCCCCCCATCTCCACCGGCTTGCCTGTCACGATGGAGGGGGTGTGCCCGTGCTTGCGGCCATATTCGTCCATGAGCCAGGCCATGACGCGCGGGTTCGTGTTGACGTCGGGGGCGGGGACGTCGCGATGGGGTCCCAGGGCCATGTCGATCTTTCGTGTGTAGATGCGGGTGATCCCCTGGACCTCCCGGTCGCTCATATGGGTGGGGTCGCAGTTGACCCCTCCCTTGGCGCCGCCGAAGGGAATGTTGACGAGCGCCGTCTTCCAGGTCATGAGGGACGCCAGCGCCCGCACCTCGTCGAGGTCCACCGACGGGTGGTACCGGATCCCCCCCTTGTAGGGCCCCCGGGCGGCGTTGTGCTGGACGCGAAAACCCGTGAACTCCTCGAGCTTTCCCGTATCGCGGCGCAGGAGGATCTGGACCTGCAGCTCGCGGTAGCACGATTTCATCGGGAGGACATAATCGGCGGAAATCTCCAGGAGCCTCGCGGCGTTTTCGATATGGTGGTTGACTTCCTGGTAGGGGGAGAGGTGCGGCTTCTTGGTGGTCTGAGTGGTCGTGCCGGGCATCGGATCCTCCTTTTCGAGTTTCCAAATCCTGGATTTGGGGTATTCTACTTCGCGGCCAGCAACGCGCTGGCTGATTTTCACCGCGAGCGGAGGAATCCATGGCAGACAAGTCCATCGCTGGAAAGGGACTCGAAGATGTCGTGGTCGCCACGTCCGACATCTGCCTCATTGACGGCAAGAAGGGGACGCTGGTCTATCGCGGCTACGATATCCGGGAGCTCGTGGAAGGGGGCGCCACGTTTGAGGAAACTGCCTACCTCCTCCTGAACGGCAAATTCCCGAACCGTACGGAACTGGACGATTTCTCGCGCGCCATGGCCGGTTGCCGGGCGCTTCCGAAGGAAGTTCTGAAGATCATGCAGATCCTGGCACACCAGTCCCACCCGATGGAACTTCTGCGCACGGTGACGTCCTTGATGTCGTCGTACGACCCCGACCGGGGGGACACGTCCTTGGATGCCATGCGCCGGCGGGCTTTGAGGCTGGTGGCGCAGTTCCCCACGATCGTGGCCACCTTTGACCATATGCGCAACAACCGCGATCCGGTGACGCCCGATCCGGAGTTGTCGCACGCCGCCAACTTCCTTTACATGTTGCGCGACGAGAAGCCCGACAAGTACGAATCCCGGGTTTTCGACGTCTGCCTCATCCTGCACGCCGAGCACGAGCTCAACGCTTCGACTTTCTCGGCGCGCGTCACGGCCTCCACCCTTGCCGGGATGTTCGGCGCGGTGACCTCCGCCGTCGGGACCTTGCGGGGCCCCCTGCACGGGGGGGCCAACGAAGAAGTGATGAAGATGCTGATCGAGGTCGATTCGGTCGAGAAGGCGGAATCTCACGTTAAACAGCTCTTCGCCGACAAGCGCAAGATCATGGGGTTTGGCCACCGCGTCTACCGGACGGACGACCCCCGCGCCACTTTCCTGCGGGAGTATTCCCGTGAGCTCGGGAAGCGTAAGCAGACGCCGAAGTGGTTCGAGATCAGCCAGAAGATCGAGGAGATCGTCAAGGCGAACAAGACCCTTTATCCCAACGTCGACTTTTATTCAGCTTCGACCTATCACTACCTGGGGATCCCGCGGGATCTCTTCACGCCGATCTTCGCCACCAGCCGCATCTCCGGCTGGTGTGCCCATATCCTGGAGCAGTACCAGCACAACCGGCTTATCCGGCCGACGGCTGATTACACGGGGCCGCAGGACTTGAAGTACGTCCCGGTCGACGAGCGGAAGTAAAGTTTCGAAGCAGAGAGCCTGAAAATGCTCTAGGCGTGCGCTCGCACGAGCCCCTCACCGGGCTTCGTGTGCGCGAAGAACGTCTGGACCCGCTTCCAGAAGGAAGGGGTTTCGGCAACCGGTTCGGGCTCGCCTGTCACGTGGCGGACGAGCCGGTCGATCACCCAGTCGACGGTCTTTCCTTCCGCCTCGGCGTGATAGTTGGGAATGAGGCGGTGGCGCAGGACGGGTTTGGCCACGGCGATCACATCCTCCGCCTTGACAGTGTAGTGCCCGTGAAGCATGGCGCGGGCCTTGGCGGCGATGACGAGGAACTGGGGTCCGCGCGGGCCGGCCCCCCAGTTGAGAAAATCCCTCACTTCCTTGGGGGCGGAAGGGGATTTGGGGCGGCTGGCACGTCCGAGCGATGTGGCCAACTGCATGACCGGCTCGGGGGCATTCACGTTGCGCACAATATTGAGAAGCGACTGGATCTCGTCCCGCGGGAGGAGCTGGTGGACCGCCTCGCGCGTGGTAGGGAGGGTCAGCTTGATGATCTCGTGCTCCTCGTCGAGCGTAGGGTAGTCGACATAGATGTTGAACATGAACCGGTCAAGGGCCGCGATCGGCAGTTGGTACGTCCCTTCCTGCTCGATCGGGTTCTGCGTGGCCAGGACAAAGAAGGGAGGATCCAAATCGTAGGTCGTGCCGCCGATCGTGACCCGGCGCTCCTCCATGGCCTCGAGAAGCGCCGCCTGGGTTTTCGGCGGGGTGCGGTTGATCTCGTCGGCGAGGACGACATTGGCGAAAATCGGTCCGTTCAGGAACTTGGTCTGCCGCTGGCGGGTCGCCTTGTCCTGGACGATGACGTCGGTCCCCACGATGTCAGCTGGCAGGAGGTCCGGGGTGAACTGGATCCGGCTGAAGGAGAGGGACAGGATCTCCGACATCGACTTGATCATGAGGGTCTTGGCCAGGCCCGGCACGCCGATCAACAGGCAGTGGCCGCCGCCGAAGAAGGAGATCAGGAATTGTTCGAGGACCGCATCCTGTCCGACGATGCGTTTGGCGAGCTCCCCGCGAATCTTGGCGTAGGTCTCGCGGAGCTTCGCGATTTGGGTGATTTCGCTTTGGGAGATCTTGGATTCCGGTTGAGCCATGGACCGGCTCATACTACCGGGAAGGAGGGGAAAGGTTCACTGAAATAACTGTACTGCTTACCGTCACGAGTCATGTGTCATGAGACATGAGTACGAGGCGACTCATGACGCGTGACGCGTGTCGCATGACGGCGTACAGTAAAAGGGCATGTTCAGCGATCGGTTCCTTTATGGGAAGTTCCTGTCGACTCTGGTCCTCCTGTGGGGATCCTGTTTTTACGCGCGCTGGCGGGCGGAGGAGCTTTATCCTTCCCTCGGCCAGTGCCTCCGGGAGCCCGTCCGGCATGAGGGGAGGGTCCTGGGGCTCCGGGCGATGCCGGTCGACACCTCGGAATCCGGGAAAACGGTCATTTACGACCGAGACGGAATCCGGATCGAGGTCCTGGGAGCGGGGGATCCGGAGTGGGCCGGCCAGTATGTTTCCTTCGTGGCTCGGTTCGTGGGCGCGCACGGAGAGGAGCCCGCGCATCTGGAAATCCTACGCGACAAAGAGGGGCGGCCCCGGGCACGTCTCGAGGGAGATTTTCCGAAGCGGCGCCGGTGGATGTATGGCGTGTCGCTTCTCGTGGCGGCGATGGGGGTGCTCCTTTTCGCGCGGGCTTTCGCCTGGAATTTGCCGTGGGGGATTTTCAGGAAGCGGGGCGGCCCATAGCGGACCTGGCGGCGCACTTCGCGGCGGCGTACCTGTGTGGATTGCCTATCCCCTCCCGGCAGGCGAGGGCTCTCCTCTATTGGGGGGCGCTTCTTCCGGATCTCTGCTTCAAGGGGCTTCTGTTCGTGTTCCAGTCCTCGATCTGGTTCGGTGAGCCGATCCACTCGCTGTGGGGAGGGGTTCTCGTCTCTTATGCGTGCGCGCTCCTTTTCGAGCGGCCGCTGAGGCGCATGGCGTTTGCCTCGATCCTGGGCGGCTATCTCACCCACCTGGCGCTGGATGTGGCCAAGGACAACCTGGGAATGGGAGCGGTTCTTCTCTTTTTTCCATCGATGAAGCTCTACGAGTGCGGGCTTTATCCGCCAGAGACGAGCTTGGACTGGGCGCCGTTCGCTCTTGGGGCGGTTTTCCTGATGGAATGGTTCCGTCCCACGCTGTTTGAACGTTTGAAAAAGTCCTGAGCACTGAGTGCTGAGTCCTCAGTGGATCTGTACTCAGCACTGAGCACTCAGCACTTCTTTTATCTGCGTAGGTAGGGTTGCAACGGACACCCGGCCTCGCACCGGGGGGCTGATTTCCGGCAGAATTCCTTGCCCACACGGACGAGCTGGGCATGGAAATCGTTGTAGAGGGGGATCTCCTGAGGGAGGTTCTCCTCGAACAGGGACTTCATTTCGTCGTAGGAGGTCTCTTCCGGCACGAGGGCGTGCCGTGTTAGCACCCGATAGGTGTAGGCGTCCACGACGAAGGCGGGTTTCTCCCCTGCGTAGAGCAGGATCGCGTCGGCCGTTTCCGGCCCGATCCCGCGCACGGCGAGAAGCTCTTTGCGGAGCTCTCCGACGGGCCGGGCGAACATCCGGCCCAGGTCTCCGTCGTAATTTTCGAAAAGCCAATCGGTGAACCGTTTGAGGCGCTTTGCCTTCACGTTGAAAGTGCCGGAGGAGCGTATGAGGTCGGCGAGCGTCGGGAGGGGGGTGTCCCGAATCCCCTTTGGCGAGAGTTTGTCCGCGCGCTGCAGGGCGCCGATCGCCTTTTCGACATTCGACCAGTTCGTGTTCTGTGTCAGGATCGCCCCGACGATGGTCTCAAAACGGGAACCGCCCGGCCACCATCCTTGATGGCCGAAGCGGTCGCGCAGGGCCTGGTACATGGCTCGGAGTGTTTCGGGTGTTCGCATCAAAGGAGTATAAGCACCCACTCGTGATTCGTTGTTCGTGGTTCGGAGGAAATGCGATCCACGATTCACGAACAACGATCCGTCCGGCTGCGATCGACACGGCGCCGCCGGATTGATAAGATGGCGGCGATGGGCCCCTTAGATCGCATCGAGGTTTCGCGTTCCCAGGACGTGGTGCTCGTTCGCGT
>SBBH01000150.1 GCA_005239795.1 Planctomycetales bacterium | reverse complement strand
CCACGATCTGCTCGGCCGTCTTCCGCTTCTTCATCCCACCCCTCCTTCCCGGCCCAGCCTACCAATTCCCTGGACCAGTTTGAGGGGGCAAGGTCACCATTCGCTCCGCGAATTACGGCGGACCCGCCGTAGGACCGAAGGTCCGTAGGCGGGCAAATCTCACCGCCCCGACCATACCAATGAAGCTTGAACCATTTCAAATACTAGTTCTTCCGTTTCGAAAAGTTGGGTCGGCAATCGAGTACGCCATTTTGAAACGAAGTGACGCGAACTATTGGCAATTTATCGCTGGTGGCGGCGAGCAGGGTGAAAACCCTGAACAGGCCGCGAAGCGAGAGGCTTTAGAGGAAGCTGGAATCCCGAACGATGCCCAGTTCATTCACCTTGATTCGACAAGTAACCTGGCCTTCTGCAGATTCCCAGCACTGACCGCCTATCGTTCATGTAGCGAGGCGCATGGCTTAACCTCCAATACGTATTACTTATTCTACTTATACGTATCACAAACGATCTATGCAAACGATGTCGCGAATTTCCCCAATTTGTGCACAGATCCCTGCTCATGCCAAAGTGGCGTGATTCTGTACCGGCTGGTTCCATAGGAGAAACCTTCCAGCCTACCCACTGCGGCAAGATCTGCCGCTTGATGATGCCTGTTATCGCTGAGCCGCCTTTACGAACTATTTTTGGAGGCATTTCCACTGTGAAATGTTAGAAAAGTCACCGCTGAACTGGGGATACTCGAGAACGATGTCTGAATAAATTTTTAAGAAAGTGGGGAAACGCATTCGTCGACCCATTTGCGATTTCCCGACCTCGAGACTAGGATGATGCTGGCAGACTCATGGAGCATACCCCCCTTAATATCTTTATCGTCGAGGACAACCCCCGGGACGCGGAACTGATCACGGCCGCCCTGGAAGGCGGCACCCTACCGGTGTCGCTTCGGCATTCGGCGCACCTGGGCGAAGCCCTGGCGACGATCCCCCTGTCGCGTCCCGACGCGATCGTTATGGACCTGACGCTTCCTGACGCCATCGGACTCGAGGGGCTCCTTCAGATCCAGGCCGCGGCCCCGGGCGCGGTGATCGTGGTCCTCGCGGATGCGAAAGACGCCGCCGCCGCGCGGCACGCCGTCGAGAGGGGCGCCGCCGACTACATCTTGAAGAAAGATCTCGACACGAGTCAGGTGGGCCGCACCATCCGGAACGCCGTAGAGCGGGAGCGCCTGACCAAAGCCCTCGACGCCGCCCACCGGAACCTGCGCGCCTCGCAAGTCCAGATGGAAAGGCTGGCGCTCCTCGATACCCACACGGAACTCCTGAACCGCCGGGGGCTCCAGCACGCACTCACCCGCGAGCTCGAATGGTGCCACCGCCACGGCTCTCCCCTCATGGCGGTTCTCGCGAACCTGGACGGCTTCAAGCGAATCAACGACGCTTTGGGGCACGCTGTCGGCGACATCGTCATCCTGGAGGTCTCGCGCAAAATCAAAAAAGCCCTGCGCGCCACCGACTACGCCGCGCGCTTGGGCGGCGACGAATTCCTGATCCTCCTCCCACAGACGCGTTCCACCGAGGGAATCCGGGTGGCTGAAAAATTGCGCCTAGCCATCGGGGGATCCCCTCTCACCCTCGCCTCCGGCACCGTGAAAGTGACGGCGAGCCTCGCCCTGGTCGACGTCCCGGCCCACGCCCCCTCTGTCGAGGAGATCATCAGCCATGGCCACTTCCTGATGCGCCGGAGCCGCACCACGGGCGTCAACCGCGTCGCCTACTCCTGGAGCGATCTGGCGCCCGGCAGCGGCGAGGTGGAGGCGATCGCGCGACTTCTCGCGGCGCTCAAGGAACCAGGCCGCTTCTGGACGGTGAAGCATCCCATCATGCGCCTCGAAGACGAGTCCCTGGAGGGGTTCGAATTCCTGAGCCGCACATCGATCGAGGCGTTCGAAATGCCCGTCGACTTCTTCCGGGTGAGTCTCGAGGCGAACCTCCTCACGGTCGTAGACCACCTCTGTTTCAAGACCTGCGTCTCGGCCGCCGTGCGCACCGGACAGGCGGCGCGCTGCCATGTCAACCTCTTCCCATCGACCCTCATTGGGATTCCCCCGGAGCAGCTCGTGTCCGTCCTGCCCAAGAACCGCAAACCTGGCAGTTTCTGCATCGAAATCAGCGAGCAGCAGATCCTGGGAGACCCGTCGTATCTCGCCAAGTCTGTCGAGGCCTTGAAGCGCGAGGGAGTCCAGATCGCGATCGACGACGTCGGATTCGGACGCACGTGCCTCGAAAGCCTCATCCTGCTCGAGCCCGATGTGGTCAAGATCGACAAGAAATGCGTGATCGGGATCGCCCGGGACCCCCTTCGCAAACACTCCCTGAAACGCCTCTTGAACATCATCCAGACTCTCGGTGCCGACGCCGTCGCTGAAGGGGTCGAGACGCGCGAGGACCTGGCGGCCTTGAAGCAACTAGGAGTCCCCTACGGGCAGGGATTTCTCTGGGGTAAGCCCACGCCCGCCGAATAAACACCAAACTCCAAACAGACAAACACCAAGACGCGCACGCTCCAGCGAACACGCGCGAGGCTCGACAACGTTCGGAATCTTCAGTTGACCGGCTTACTCAGCACCTTGAATCTCTCGACGCGGACTTTCTTGGCGAGGGTCTGGACGGCAAGATCCGGATCCGATTCGAGAGCCTGGATCGCCTTGGCAAAATGCGCCGGGGCCAACCGGTCGGCCGCCAGGATCGCGGCCGCGAGGATCCGCTGGATCTCCCCTTCCGAGACGCTCCGCAGCGCGCCCCCGGCGGCGGGGACTTGAAGCGCCGCGACGCGCGCGCGGTCGAGCATTTCCGCGATGACCGGGACGGCCGCCTCGTCGGCAAAGCGTGCCAGCGGGAGCGCCGCGTTCCAGCGGACCTGGATGTCGGCGTCGGCCAGCGCTTTTTTAAGCGGCTCGCGAGCTCCTTCGCCCCCTGCGGCTCCCAGCGCGGCTGCGGCTGCCTTTCGAACCCCGGCGTCGCCGTCGGAAAGAAGCACCCGTGCAAGATCTCCTGCCGCCTCCCGCGCCGAGAGCTCCCCTAAAGCCAGAGCCGCGTGTGTGCGCAGCCCCGCGTCAGCGTCCGAGAGCGCCTCCCTCAAGGGGGCGACCGCCCGGGGGTCATTCTGGCGCCCCAGCGCCTGTGCCGCGAACCATCGGATTTCTGAACGCTCCTGCCCCGAGGGCTTGAGAGCGTCGATCGGAGACCAGGGGAGCTCCGCATCGAGCGAGCGCTCGCCGAGGAGCTCAATCAGGACCGGAACAAGGAAAGGGTCCTTCAGATTCCGACGGGCCACTTCGTGGGCAGCGACCCAGCGGGTACGCCGATCGGGGCTCCGAAGATCCTGCGCGAAATCTTCGGGGCTTTTGTCGCGCGCCGTCATCCAGTTGACCCCGAGGAAGGTTGCCGAACAGAGGCCGGCCAAGACGAGCGGGATCACGATGAACTGCAGAAGCATCTCCCGGGCGCCGAGCCTGTCGGGCTCTCCCGCCGGGCCGCCTGCCCCTCCCGCTCCCGTCGATAGCCGGGACTCCATGGATGAACATCGTACCGGATTTTTTATTTTTCTCGACGGTTTCCGGGCAAGCGCAGTATAGTCGCACCCGGTGGTTTTCTTCAAAACGGGACTCGAAGAGATAGATCCGCTCAAACCCATGAAGCCGAAACGAAAACCATTCGGTCAGATCGCAGTGGAGATGGGTTTTGTGACCCAGGCCCAGGTCAAGCAGGCACTGGAGATCCAAAAGGACGAGGACGCGCGCAAGGCCCCCCACCGGCTCCTGGGGATCATCATGCTCGAGGCGGGATTCCTCTCCTCAGAAGAGATGATCCAGATTTTGAAATACTATCAGACCGAGAAGAAGCGCAAGCTCATCGACACCATCAAGAAAGCGCACACGCCGGACCTTGGCGAAAGCACGCCCCCCCTTTAAAAAGATCTTCCGATTTCTGTACAGACCGTTGTTGGTGCTTTCAAAACACCAAATTCCAAATACCAAACTCCAAACAAACGCCAAAACGCACAAACACCAGAGAGGACGATTTTATTTGGAGAGCCAGTTCACAATGTCGTCGCCGGTCTGTCCCTCCGGGTCGCCGCCTTTGTTCGCGGCCGTGTCGGAGCTGTCGTCGACGCCGTCCGGCCCCGTCGACCAGAGGTTAAACGATTGCTTGTTCCCCGGAAAGGCGTCAAGCGCCGTCTTGAGGGCCGCCGTGGTGTTAAAGAATTCGAACCTCTGATCGGAAGAAACGACCCCGCTAGGCCCCACGATCGGCGCGCGGTAGTACTTCAATTTGTTCCCCCACACGTCAAGAAGATCGGCCGTAACAGTGGCCGCCCCGGACTCGATCGTCAACTGGCTCTTGTCGATATAGGGGGCGCCCATGCCGGTTTCCAGAAGGTAATAAAGGAACGACGGCTTCACGTTGGACTCAAAGTTCTCGGGGTACACTCCGCAGTCCTGTTTGTAGCGGGCCATCGCCTGCTCCAAGGTCGTGAGGAGCCCTCGCGTCTCGACGATCTGTCCTTGCAACCTGGCACTGTGAATCACCGTCATCAGGAGCCCGACCAGGATCCCGATGACGGTGATCACCACGAGAAGCTCAATGAGGGTAAAAGCGCGAAGGAGCGTGGAGCGGTGTCTCATTGGATGTCGTCTTTCGGATCGGTGTCGCCGCCAAGGTGGTCTCCACCGTAGGCAGTGGAGGTCGAAGCTCCTCCGTCGACGTGCCACTTCAAAAATCCCGCGGAGGTGGCGCAACTGTCGCATTTGCCGTCAGGGCCGGGTCCCCAGAGGTTATACAGGCCGACGCGACCGCCCGGAAAATTGAAATAATCGGAGCGCCCTTTCGAGTGCGGGGCAACGATATACAGGATCACATGCTCGTTCGGACTTGCCGCATCCCACCAAGGATCCTTGACGCCGATTTTTGGGTCGGAGCGATCGATGGTGCCGTTGGCGGTCGAGTCCACAAGTTCCTCGTCTTTAGCGTTAAAGTAGACGGTCCTTCCATGCATGAGCGTGTAGATGAATGACTGGGTGGCACTGGGGTCGGCAGGATAGCCGCTGACCGCGCCCCAATTGGAGATTTCGTCCTCCGGATAACGCCCCTCATCCCCCTGGTAGGCGGTGAGCGCTCCTTCGATCCCCCTCAAGAGAGTCTTGCAAGAAGCGATCCGGGCGGTTTCTCCCACTTTTGTCAATGTCGGAAAAAGGATCGCGATCAAGAGGCCGATCACGGCGACGACCACCAGAAGCTCAACCAGCGTGAAGGCGCTTCGGGTGGTTTTCACTTTCCCTCTTGCCTGGCTCGCCTGATTCAATGGACGCATGCAACCCCCCTTCAAAAAAGAGGATAACAGCAAGCCCGCGGCATTTTATCCCACCCCCGGGGAACCCGCAAACGGGGCGCCGCTCAATTCTTTTCGATTTCCTCGAAGGCGAGCGTGACCGGGATAGAAATCCCCGGCACTTGTTGGGTGAGGCCGTAGAGTCGGTCGGCGATCCGCATGGTGCGCTTATTGTGCGTGATCACCAGGAACTGGCTGTGGACGAGGAACTCTCTGACGATCCCCACGAATCGGTCGATGTTCGTTTCGTCCAGGGCCGCGTCCGCCTCGTCCAGGATGCAGAAGGGGCTCGGCCGCGACTGGAAAACCGCGAAAAGCAGAGCCACCGCGGTCATCGATTTCTCGCCTCCGGAGAGCAGGCTGATCGAACGCGGCTCCTTTCCCGGCGGGCGCGCGATGATCTCGATCCCCGCCTCGAGGATGTCGGCCTCCTCATCAAGCTTAATGTCGGCCTTGCCGCCGCCGAAGAGCTTTCGGAACGCCTCCTGGAAATTTCCGCGGATCCGCTCGAAGGTCTCCGTGAAGCGCTCGCGGCTGGTGCGGTTCATCCGGCGAATGAGATCCGCCAGCCCTTCCCGGGCGCGCGTGAGGTCCGCTTCCTGGGCCGCGAGAAAACCATGGCGGCGCGTCAGCTCCGCTTCTTCCGAAAGCGCCTCGAGATCCACGCCCCCCGTGCGCGCGAGCTCCCCGCGCAATTCCTCCAGGCGCCGGGCCAAGGCGTCCCAGTCGCGCGCCTCGTCGGCGTACCCCGCCGCGGCCTGGGTGAGATCGATCTGGAGCTCCTCGCGGGCGCGCTCCTCCTCGGCCGCGAGCTTGAGCGCCGCTTCCCGCTCCTCCATCCGGGCGGCATTCGCCGCGGCGGCGGCGCCCTCTTCCTTGCGGCGCGCCTCGGCGCGCTCCTGCTCCCAGCCGGCGATGTCCTGGCGAACGCGCTCAAGCGCCTCCCCGGCCTCGCGGGCCGCCTGGCGCGAAAAACCAAGGGCCTTCTCGATTTCCTCCGAGCGCTTCTCCCGCGCGAGAGCTTCGGCGTCGTCCTTGGCCTGGCGCTCTTCCAGGGCGCCAGCCGACTGCGCCAAACGCCAGGCCTCGGCGTCGCACTGCGCAGCTTCCTGAGAGGCCGCCTGCGCCGCTTGACGGCGCTGGACCAGTCGGGCCTTGGCCTCCTCTAGCGCCGCGCGGGAGGCCGTCAAGCGCTCCTCGCAGGCTTTCCAGTTCTGGAACGCCGCGAGATTCTCGGCGGCCTCGGCAGGCCCCGCCGCGGAGTCTTCTGGACTGGTGGCCTCGGGCGCCAAGCCTTCGATTTTCGTGCTCACCTCTTGAGCCCGGGCGGCGGCGGCCGCTTTTTCCTGTTCGATCGCCTCGGATTCCCCGCGCGCCAAGTCCCGCTCGCGGACGATCCGCTCAAACTGGGCCGTCTCCTGGTCGCACATCCCGCGCGCCTCCTGGATCTGCCGGTCAAGCTCTGCCGACAGGCGGTCCACCTCCTCCAGGATCCTCTGGGCCTCCTCCCGTTTGGCGCGGACCTCGGCCCTGCGGGCCTCGAGCTGTTCGATCGCCGAGGAAACCCGCATGACTTCCTCTTCCAGGCGCCGGCGCGAGACCCTCTCGGAAGCCGCCCCCGAGGGAATCCGGCTTTCGCTTCGGTAGCGGATCGCCCCGCAAGCGTCGAACACCTCCCCGGCCAAAGTGACGATGCAGTCGAAATCCCCGCCGCGCGACAGGCACGCCAAGGCCGCGGCGCGGTCCTCAACGATGAGCGTCCCTGAAAGGAGCGCCTCCACCACAGGCCGGATCCCGGGATCAGCCTCCACGAGATCCACCGCCCTCCCCAAGAAGCCCGGGGAATCCTCCCAGGTGCCGCTCCCCTTGCGCTGGATCGCCCGGTCGATCGGGAACACCCCCATCTCGGACCCATGCCTACGGCTGGCGCGGTCCACCACCTGCAGGGCCCCGGAAAGGTCTTTCACCACCCAGTCGCCGGCGTGCTCCCCCAAGGCCGATTCGACCGCATGAAAGGTCCCGACCGAGGCATGGATGAAATCCCGGACGCGCCCGAGGGATCCTTGAGCGCCGGCCCCTCCCGGATCAAAACCTCCCGCTCCCCCTTTGACGCGCTCCTGGGCGGATTCGGCGTTCGCCAGACGATACCGCAGGATCTCCACCTCGGCGCGCTTCTCGGCGTCCTCGGCCAGCCTTGAGGCAAGCTCCCCCCGATAATAGACGGTCTTAGCACTGGCGCGCTGTTTTTCCGCCACAAGTTCCGCCAGGCGTGCGCAGGCGCTCTGAACACGCGCCTGGGCGGCGGGAATCTCTGCTTCGATCTCGTGGGCCTTTTGGGCCAGGCGCGCCGCGCGCGCGGCCAAAAGCTCTTCCTCTCGCCGGCAGGCGGCGCGCTCCGCCTCGAGCGCGATCCGCCCGCGCATCGCCTCCATCCGGTCGGCCCGGTGGGCTTCAACGGCGGTGATCGCCGCTTCGACCTCAAGGCGGAGCCCCGCGGCCTGGGCCTCGAGTTTCCGGGTCTCTTCTTCCTGGTGCGCGAGAGCCTGGGCGAGCAACGCCACGTCCCCTTCGGCAGCTTGGGCGCGCGCGCGGGCGGCTTCTCCGCGGGCCCGGGCTCCTTGAGCCTCCCGAAGCGCCGCGGTTTTCTCGCGGCCCAGATCATCGGCGCGCGCGGCCTGGGCGCGGGTCGCCTCCGAAAGCGACAGACATTCCGATTCGTTCCGGGCGACGTCAACGGCGGCCTCCTGGACCTTGCGCGCGAGTTCCTCGCGCTGGGCGGCGGCCTCGGCAAGGATCCCATCGAACTTGGCGCGCAGCGCCTCAGCGGCCGCGGCTTCCTCCTGGATTTTTATCTGGCGGCCTAAAAGCTCCGCCTGGAGAGCCGCCAAGCCGGCGCGCCGGTGAAGCGCGAGCGTCAGGCGCCCCGCCCGGTATTCTTCTTGAAGTTCCTGGGCGCGCCGGGCGCGCGCCGCCTGGCGCTTGATCGAGCGGAGCTGGCGCTCGATCTCCCACACAAGGTCGCGGATCCTGAGGAGATTCTGGTCCACGCGCTCCAGGCGCGCGGCCGCTTGCCGGGACTTCACCCGGTAGCGGCTGATCCCGGCCGCCTCCTCGAAAATCTGCCGGCGCTCCTGGGCGTTGGCATGGAGCAGCAGGTCCACCTTCCCCTGCTCGATCACCGAGTACGCCTCGACACCGATTCCGGTGTCTAGAAACAGCTCCCGGATATCGCGCAGGCGGCAGGGTTGCTTGTTGACGAGGTACTCCGACTCGCCGCTCCGGTAGAGCCGGCGCGTGACGGCCACCTCGGCCTGGGGGATTGGGAGCCGACCGCTCGTGTTGTCGAAAACCAGGGTCACCTCCGCCAAGCCGCTCGCGGGCCGCCCCTGACAGCCGTTGAAGATGACATCGGCCATCTCCTTGCCGCGCAGGGCCTTGACCGACTGCTCACCCAGCGCCCAGCGGATCGCGTCGACGACGTTCGATTTGCCGCAGCCGTTGGGGCCCACGAACGCGGTGACGCCCGCCCCCAGTTCGAATGTCACGGTGTCTGCGAACGACTTGAAGCCGCTCGCCTCGACCCGAACCAGCTTCATGAGCGTCTCCTCTTGGGCATTTTTGGCATTCCGCGGATCTCCTCCACGAAGTCCCCGATGTCCTTGAATTCCCGGTAGACCGACGCGAAGCGGACATAGGCGACGGCGTCGCGTTTCTTGAGCTCCTTCATGACAAGCTCCCCGATGGCGCGGGTGGGGACCTCCTTGTCGTAGCGCCGCGCGATCTCCTGCTCGATCCTCACCACGGTCGCTTCGACCTCTTCGGAAGAGACCGGCCGCTTCTCAAAGGCCTTGAGAAGGCCTGAACGGATCTTCTGCCGGTCGAATGGGACGCGCGTCCCATCCTTCTTGACGACGCGCAGGGAAGACTGTTCGAACCGCTCGTAGGTCGTGTAGCGGCGCTCGCATTTTCCGCACGCGCGGCGGCGGCGGATGGCCGCCCCCCCCTCCACCGAACGCGAATCGATCACGCGGTCGTCATCCGCCTTGCAATACGGACATCTCATGACTCGTCTTCTGACTATCGGTTAGATCGGAAAACGGCTGGACCAGATTCAGGCAGGACCTGGGAGGCCTTCGAGTATGTCGATCTGCCTCACGACTTCCGAGTCGAACCACTCGGGGACTCCTCGGGAAGATCTTCCGAGGCGCCCACTATCTCCACGTCCTGCTCGCAGGAGCAACCGAACCGGAGGACGGGCCGGACCCGCCCCCCACACTCGACCGCCTCCATTGATTCCACATGTGATTCAACCCGCTCCAGGCCCTTCGGACTAAAGGTTGTAGCCCTCTGTAAGCTCGTTCCCCGACCACGCCCCCT
>SBBH01000209.1 GCA_005239795.1 Planctomycetales bacterium | reverse complement strand
GCTGAAAGCGTCCCGGCGGGCGCGGCCTTCCCTTGCCGCGCCGGTCCCGCGGCGCCATGAATTCAGGGTTCGTTCTCACGGGGGTCGCACTTTTCGGCTTGGGGACCCTCTGGGGCGCAGGGGCGTTTCTGGCGCCGAAGCGTGCCAGCCTCCGCGGAGGAAGGCTCTGGGGGCTCGCGGGGTTCCTTTGGCTCTCAGGGCTTCTGGCGGCGCGCTTCCTGGCTGGCGAAAAGCCGGTCATCGCGAATCTGGAAGGGACGCTCTGGAGCCTGGCCTGGCTCATCGCCGGGAGCGCGCTTCTTCTCTCGAGGTCTTCCGGACTCCCCGCCCTCCTTCCTTTCGCGCTTCCGGTCGTGGGGCTTCTGCTGGCGGCATCCCTATTCGCGGGCGGCGCGCTCGACAAGGCCTGGGAAGCCGGCGGCGCGATGATGGTCCTGCATGGCGGGGCGGCGCTCCTGGGATATGCGGCGTTCGCGACCTCGTTCGTCACAGGGCTCATGTATCTGGCGCAGGAGCGGCTTTTGCGCAACAAGGGATCGTGGGCGGCTCTTGAGATGCTGCCGGATCTTTCGACGCTCGACCATTGGAACAGTTTAGCGAGCGCCTGGGGATTTCCCTTTTTGACGCTCGCTGCGGCGACTGGCTTAGCGCGTGCGCCGGGGTTGTGGGGAGCGCGGTGGTTCGCCGAACCGATCGTGATCGGCGTCTTCGCCCCTTGGCTTCTCTACGGCGTCCTCCTGGTCGGCCGCTTCGGGATGCGCCTGCAGGGGCGCCGCGTGGCGCTTCTGGCTGTCGCGGCGTTCCTGACGAGCCTGGCCGGGCTTGGGGCGGGGCTTTTTCTGGGAGGGCATCACTGATGAGGCTCGTCGTCGTCGGGGTGAGTCACAAGACGGCGCCGGTCGAGCTTCGGGAGAGGCTCGCGCTTAGATCAGAGTCGGCCTCCGCCTTGATCCGGGAGGCGGTCGCTGCGGGGGATCTGGCGGAGGGGGTGGCTCTTTCGACCTGCAACCGCGTCGAGATCTACGGCGCCGCCCCGGAGGATCCCGCCGGCATCGAGGAGCGGCTTCTCGGGCGCCTCGGGTCGGCCACCGGCGCTCCCCTCGAAGCGTTCGCCGGGCATTTTTACCGGAAGGAGGGGGGGGAGGCAATCAGGCACCTCTACCGTGTCGCCGCGGGGCTTGAGGCGCTCGTCATCGGCGAGACCGAGATCCTCGCGCAGGTGAAGGAGGCCTATCTCTTGGCGGTGCAGAACCAGACCGTCGGGAGCGTCCTGAACCCCCTGTTCCAGAGCGCCTTCCGGACCGCCAAGGAGGTCCACACGCGCACGGAGGTCGGCCGGGGGCGCGTGTCCGTCGGCTCGGTGGCGGTGGAACTGGCTTCCAAGATCTTCGGGTCTTTGGCCGACAGGCGGGTCCTCGTGGTTGGCGCCGGCGAGATGGCCTCGCGCATGCTCGAGACGATCGCCGGGGCGGGGGTCCGGAACATCCTTCTGGTGAACCGCGACGCCGCCGCGGGAGAGGCGCTGGCCGAGCAGTTTTCCGCCAGCCGCCTTCCGTTTACGCGCTTGGAAGAGGGGCTGGAGGAGGCGGACATCGCCCTCTCCTCGACGGCGGCCCCGCATGCGGTCATCACCCGGGCGATGCTCTCGCGCGTGATGGAGAAGCGCCGCCACAGGCCGCTTTTCTTGATCGACATCGCCGTCCCCCGGGATGTTGAGTCCCAGGCGAGGGATCTCGCGGACCTTTTCCTCTACGACATCGACGACCTAGAGGCGGTCGTGAGCGTGAACCTCCGGGCGCGCCAGGAGGAGTTGTTTTCCTGCGAGCGGATCATCGACGCGGCCGCAGGGCAGTTCGACGAGCGACATCTCGCGCGCCGCTTCGAGCATCTTGTGCGCTCGCTCGAGACTCAGTTCGAGAGGGTCGGGGTCGCGGAGCTCAGAGACCTCTGGCGGCGGAGCCCCGGCATTCCCGCTGAGCGCCGGCGCGAGGTGGAGGAGACGGTCCGGCGCCTCATGGACAGGATCGCGAACCTTCCCGCCGAGGCGATCCGCCAGGAGATCGCTAACGGCGACGGGCGTGTGCTGATGGACGCCCTGAAAACCCTTTTCCGGCTGTGAGAGCCATGGCGCTTCCCGACGACAACGATCTTCTGGTCCAGTTGCTCGCCGTCAAGACCGCCCACATCTCGCCCTCGATGGTGAGCGCTCTTCGCCGGCGCCAGGAGCGCGGCCCCCGCAAGGGGCTTCCCCTGGCCCGGAGGCTCCACGAGGAGGGGTTGATTTCGCGGGAGCGCTGCGCCGAGTGGCTCGTCCGGGGGGCTCCCCGAAAGCTTTTGGCTGACATGGTGAGGAATGAAGAGAGATTTTGGAAGACTTCCTGCAGCGCTTCCTTTGGAGCGTATCGCGCTGTGCGCAAGGTGGCCGAGGGAGGGCGGGGCGTCGTTTTCGAGGGGCGTTTGGAGGACGCTCGGTCCAGGGCCGAGGCCGGCGCCGACGAGGGAAAGGCCGTCGCGATCAAGGTGCTTGCCGAGCGCCATTCCTTTGACATGGCGGAGATGGAGCGGTTCCTGCGCGAAACCGATCTCCAGGCGGAGCTGCGCCACCCTGGGATCATCCCGGTGCTCACTTCCGGATGGGCGGGGTCCATCCCGTACTACGTCATGGAGTTCGTGCGTGGCACACTCTGGGGGACGGCTTGGGAGATGATGCAGGCGCCGGTTTGGAACGTGGCGGTTCTCCTGTCCGTCCTCGACGTGCTCCAGTACCTGCACGAGCGCTCAGTCGTCCATGCCGACGTCAAGCCCGAGAACGTCCTCTTGACGACCGAAGGAGGGGTGTTCTTGACCGATTTCGGCGTGGCGGTGCGCATCGGCGACTCCCTTCCGAAAGGGACGGCGATCGGCACGCCCGTCTACATGAGCCCGGAGCAGGCGCAGGGGGGAGTGCCGCTCGATGCCCGGACCGACGTCTACTCGGCAGGAGCGGCTCTCTATGAGGCCCTGACGCGCCACCAGCCCTATGAAGCCGCAACAAAAGTCGAGGTCATCGACGCCTTGCTTGAGGGGGCTCCGCCGCGTCCACGGGAGGTGAATCCTGAGATTCCCGAGCCCTTAGAGAGGATCGTGCTCAAAGCGATGGACCGAAATCTCCGGCGCCGCTACCCGAGCGCCTTCGAGATGGCCGAGGATCTCAGGCGCTGGCGGAGCGGCCAGGAGGTCCAGGCGAAGCCCCGCCGCTTTTGGCAAGGGGTCTGGTGACCCCTTTCCGGGTCGGGACGCGCGGAAGTGCCTTGGCCAAGGCCCAGACCGCCTGGGTGATCGACCGGCTGCGCGAGCGAGCGAGCGACGTCTGCTTCGAAACGGTCGAGATCGTTACCTCCGGCGACAAGAACGATTCCCTGACGCTTGCCGCCCAGGGAGGCCTGCCTGCCGCGCCACCAGGCACTCTGCTCAGCGCGGCGCAGGCAGGCAAAGGGCTTTTCATCAAGGAGCTTGAGGAGGCGCTCCTCGCGGGGCGAGTCGACCTGGCGGTCCACAGCGCCAAGGACCTTCCTGTCGAGATCCCGGCCTCTTTGTCGATCGCCTGCGTCCCGGAGCGGGAGGATCCCGCCGATCTTTTGATCTCGAAAAGAGCCGTCGTGGGGATCGAAAGCCTCGCGCCCGGCATGCGCGTCGGGACCTCGAGCCTGCGCCGGCGCGCACAGCTTTCCGTCCTGGCTCGAGAGGTCGAGGTCGTGCCGCTTCGCGGGAACGTCGATACGCGCTTGGCAAAACTTGCGCGCGGTGAGGTGGACGCCGTGGTCCTGGCGGCGGCGGGGATCGCGCGCCTCGGCGCCGGCGTCAAAATGGAAGGCTTCTCCCGGGTCCGCCTGCCGGTCGAGGAGTTTTTGCCGGCCCCCGGTCAAGGGGCTTTGGCGCTTGAGATTCGCGAGGACGACGCCCGCGCGCGGGAGCTCGTCCGGAAGATCGAGGACCCCCGCGCCCGCGCGGAATTGGAGATCGAGCGGGGATTCCTGAAGCGCATGGGGGGGGACTGCCGGACCCCCTTGGGGGCTTTGGCGCACGTCCATGGCGAGCATGTGCGCTTCTCGGCCGCCGTCTGGTCAGCGGACGGCCAGCGGGCCGCGCGCGGACACGCGCAGGGAGACACGGCGGCGGTGGTGGCCCAGGTTTGCGACCAACTGGCGGCCCAAGGGGGAATGGAAATCGTCCGGGAAAGTCAGTCGCAAGCTTGACAAAAAGAAAAAAAGGGGTCAAGTCTATTTTATAATATTTAGCTCGGTGAGCTGGAAAGACCGGTGCAGGAAATCGGTCTCAAGACTTGCGAGCCGAACCACTAGAATGCTTTACCAAATGAAGATCCGCATCATTGGCGCGCCGCTTGATCTCGGGAGTGACCACCGCGGCGTGGATATGGGCCCCTCCGTTTTGCGCGCCGTGGGGCTCAATAAGCGGCTGGCGGAGCTGGGGCATGAGATCGTCGACGCCGGCAACATCCCCATCAAACTTCCCCAGCAGATGGCGCATTTCGGGAACGAGCGCGCCAAGTACCTGAACGAAGTCCGCGAGGCCTGCGCGCTTCTGGCGCGGGAGGCCGAACAGGCCCTCGCCGAAGGGGAGGCCCCGCTCTCGATCGGCGGGGATCACTCGATCGCGATCGGAAGCATCGCCGGGGTCGCCGCGCATTTTCGGAAGCGCTCCCAAAAGATCGGCCTCTTGTGGTTTGACGCGCACGCCGACATCAACACACCGGAGACCACGATCAGCGGAAACATCCACGGAATGCCCTTGGCCGTCGCCCTCGGGATGGGGGACGACACGCTGACGAGCCTCGGCGGGTTCGCGCCGAAGGTCGACCGGAAGAACGTCGCCCTCATCGGGATCCGGGATCTCGACCCCCTGGAAAAAGATCTCGTGAAGCGTTCCGGCATCCATGTTTACACGATGCGCGACATCGACGAACGGCGCATGAAGACCGTGATGGAGGAAGCTCTCGCGGTCGCGACCGACGGCACTGCGGGGTTCCACGTCAGCTTCGACATGGATTTCGTCGAGCCTAAGCTCGCGCAGGCGGTGGCCACTCCCGTCTGGGGCGGGGCCACCTATCGGGAATCACACCTGGCGATGGAGATGGTCGCCGACGCGGGGAAGATGGTCGCCTTCGATCTGACGGAGGTGAATCCCCTCCTCGACCGGGCCAGCGCCACAGCCGCCCTGGGCGTCGAGCTCATCCTCTCCGCCTTCGGGAAGAAGATTCTTTAGTGGAAAGGGGGTCCCTATGGCGCGCCCAGGAGCCGGCCGCCGCTACGAATCCTGGGTCATCATGGCGAACGAAACGCGTCGCTTCGCTTGCTCATAGTGAACAAGTGTCGCCTCCCGTAGGGGCTGTTACAATTGCGCCTGGTTCTCATGCCAACAAAACTGCGGATCTACCTGGACACGTCCGTTTTCAGCGCCTACTTCGACGCGCGGCTTCCGGAACGGATGGAGGAAACGCAGGCTTTCTGGGCCAAGATCAAAGAATTCGAGGCGTCTACTTCGGAGCTCGCGCGCAATGAGATCAACTAGACGCCAGACGCAAAGCGCAGGAAGCAGCTCATTGGACTCCTCGATCAGACAACGGTGCACACCGTTACCGATGAAATGCGGGAGCTTGCCGGGTCATATCTGGCGGAGGAGGTCTTCGCGCCGAAAGACTACAACGACGCGCTTCACGTCGCCGTAGCGGTGCTGACGCGGCAGGACATCCTGCTCTCCTGGAACTTCAAGCACCTTGTGAATCGCCGCCGGCGGGCGCGCGTCAACGACGTCAATGTCGTGCGGGGCGCCCCAACACGAGTATCCCCAGTTTGAGGAGCCGATAAACCAGTAAAGAGGCACCTCCTTTTATCCGAAGGGGTTTGTGTTCACGCAAATCCCTGGGGACAAAGGAGGTGTGAAGATGAAGCGGAGTCTGTCTGCGCAAGT
>SBBH01000120.1 GCA_005239795.1 Planctomycetales bacterium | reverse complement strand
GGCTGGAAGGTTTCTCCTATTATGGAACCAGCCGGTATAGAATCACGCCACTTTGGCATGAGCAGGGATCTGTGCACAAACTGGGGAAACTCGCGGCGCCGATCTCTTGACAGTCCCTGGATGCCTTGATTAAATGTTCTAAGTCCGATGCTTAATGCGAGACGCTTGCTCCTGGCGGTGGTGACGGCGGCCGTGGCGTGCGGTGGATGCATCTATTCCGACCGGGACCGCCGGCGCGAGGTCTGGCAACGCGAGAAAAACGCGTACAACGAATTGTGGGACATGTTCGACCACTATTTCGTTGAGCCACGCTGAACACTGGACGATTCTTTCTTGAGGGCCAAGCCTTCCGCGTACGTGGGAGGCTTTTTTTGTATCATCCCAGGACTCATGGAAAAGGAGCGGCGCGTCAACGAATTCCTCCGCGGCTTGCCGGGGGCGGTGGTGGGATTTTCCGGAGGCGTCGACTCGACGCTCCTGGCAGTTCTGGCGCACCGGGTCTTGGGGGGCCGGATGGTCGCCGTCACCGCCCGCTCGGAGAGCCTCTCCCGAAGGGCTTTCGAGGCGGCCTGTGGGCTGGCCGGGCGATTGGGGTTTCCCCACCGGGTGATCGAGACGCGGGAAATCGCCAATCCCGACTATGTGAAGAACTCGTCCGAGCGTTGCTTTTTCTGCAAGGAGGAGCTTTCCCGAAAACTTTGGGACGTGGCCCGCGAGGAGCGTTTCGGGGCGGTCCTGCTGGGCGTGATTGCCGATGACGCGGGGGATTTCCGCCCCGGGATCGCGGCGGCCCGCCAGGAAAACGCGCTCTTTCCGCTCATGGAGTGCGCCGTTACGAAAGAAGAGGTGCGCGCCTGGGCCCGGCGCCTGGAGCTTCCCAACTGGGACCAGCCCGCCGAGGCGTGCCTCGCGAGCCGCTTGAGCTACGGCGAGCGCGTCACAGTGGGGAAACTCTCGGCCGTAGAGCAGGCCGAAGAGATCGTGCGGGACGCGGCCCGGGTGCGCCGCGTGCGGGTCCGCGTTCACGGAAAATTGGCGCGAATCGAGGTGGACGAAGCTGACTTGGCGCAACTTCTCGCGGTCCGCCAGAGAGTAGACGAAGGTCTTCGGCGCCTGGGATACCGCTACGTGACGCTCGATCTGGTGGGCTATCGCACCGGAAGCATGAATGAGGGCTTGCGTTCAGCCGGTGAAAACTCCCCCCGTCAAGGGTAAAGAAGGGCGGCGCTTTACTTCTTTTTCCCCACTGCGAAAATCGACTTGGCATAATCGATGCCGAGCGCTCGGTGGAGCGGGGTCAAGAGCCACCTGAAAGGGCGTTCGATCACGCTGGCGTTGTAGGACCGGTGAAGGGATTCCACGGAGAATTCCGCCGTCAGAAGCGCCCCGCCCAAACACTCGTAGCTGTAGGGAGTCCGGTGTGTGGCATCCTCGAGGAACCGCGAGGGGTGGAAGATGTTGGGGGTGCTGAGGACGATCCGTCCGCCGGGAGCGAGCCGCTTATAGACGTCGCGCAGGATTTGCAAGCCCTCGGCAATCTCCAGATGTTCAATGACCTCGAGCATGAGCGCGAGGTGGAAGTCGCCGCCGCCGGTCTCCGCAAGCGTCGCGGCATGCCCCGGGCGCGCGGGGTCTGGCTCCACGCAGGCGTAGACCAGGTCCGGGACCGCCTGTTTTAGCCGCTCGCGCCATTCCTGCTCGCCACCGCCGATGTCGAGGACCCGCAGTCCTGGCCGCGCCAGCGGCAGGATGAGCCGCGCGCGCTTCCTGAGGAGGGGCACCTCCCAGATCGAGCGCCAACGGCGGTGGATCTCGCGGCGCTTCTCGAAGAAGCGGCTCCAGGAGACGGCCTCCTCAGGCATGGGGTGTTTCCAGGCGCGCCAGGGCCGCCGCGGCGGCCGCCTGCTCGGCTTCCTTCTTTGTTTTGCCGGAGCCGCGGCCGAGTTCGCGGGGAGTGATCCGGCAGGAGACCTGGAAGGTCTTCTGGTGCTCCGGCCCTTGTTCGGAAATCAGCGTGTAGACGGGGGCTTCCCCGAAAAGGCGTTGGGTCAGTTCTTGCAGGCGCGATTTGGCGTTGTCGGCGAGTTTCGGGGCGGCCGCAAGATCCGTTCGGTAGAGAGCCAGAACAAGCCGCTTGGCCGCGGCATGCCCCCCGTCGAGATAAACCGCGCCGATCACCGCTTCCATGGCGTCGGCGGCGATCGAAGGGGGGAGCGATTTCTTGGGGATCCCCTTGCCGATCGCAAGGTAGCGCGAAAGCCCGAGGCGCCTGGCGATCCGGACGAGCGCTGTGCGGCTCACCAAGTCCGACTTCATCCGGGTCAGCTCCCCTTCGGCCTGGTCCGGGAACCGCGCGAGAAGCGCCTCCGAGATCACCAGCCCCAGCACGGCGTCCCCGAAGAACTCCAGCCTCTCGTAGGAAGGGAAGCCGTCGCGCTTCGCGGAGGCGTGCGTCAGCGACTCCACAAGGAGCGTCGGCTTCGCGAATCTGTGCCCGAGGATCTGTTGGAGGTTGTGCAGGCGGTCTTTCATGCGGGCAAGGCGCCTATTGTGTCGGGGAGGGGGTTAAAACGGCAGGGAAAATTTCCGTAATCGTTTAGCGGGCCGTAGCGAGATGTAGCAGGGGTGCAGGATTCCCCTGCCTGTGGCGCAGGAAAGCGGCCTTCAGGAAAGAGACGGGATCGC
>SBBH01000224.1 GCA_005239795.1 Planctomycetales bacterium | reverse complement strand
TTTTCGGATCTCGGCCGCGAGCGCCGGCAGGCCGCCTGAATCCGGGCGAGGGATGGCGTGAGGCGGATCCCTTCTCCTTCCAGCTGGAGAAGAAACCCTGCGGCGGCACCAGGGCGTCCTGCCTCGAATTCCATCAGGGCCGCTTCTCCAAGAGCCTCTCGGGTCGATGCGGCCAGGGGAAACGTTTCAATGCACCGGATGAACATGTCCCGGCTCCCTTGGCGCCGAGCCCAGGCCAGGCGTTCGGCGGCTGGAGCGTCGTAGAGTGCGCGATAGGCGGCTTTTCCCTCCGCGGGCCATTGGAGGAGTTTTTGCAGGATGTAGCCGTGCGCAGCGATAAAACGGCGGTCATCCACCGGGTGGAGAATCCCGCGGCCATTCTCGAGGGCGTATTGGAAATGGAGAGCCGCCTCGCGCCACTCCTGGCGCGCTTCAAGATCCTCCGCTCGCCGGATTCTGTCGGAGATTTCGGGAGAAGAGGAAAGGGCCCCAGGGATCGCGGATTCCGTGGCGGCAAGCGGGTCTAGAGCTGGCAACCATAACGCCAGGAACAGCCAGCCGCCTAGTGCTTCGACACGAAAGTTTTGAGTGTTGCGCACCAAAACTTTTGGCTCGGCACTCGTGGTGAGCGAGGAAGTCCAGTGCAGGAAATCGGTATTAAGACTTCCGAGTCGAACCACCGGGATACGCATGAGAACCGATTATGAGGTTTTTCGGATCTCGGCCGCGAGCGCCGGCAGGATCTGGAGGGCGTCGCCGACGATCCCGTAGGTGGCGATCTTGAAGATCGGGGCGTCCTTGTCGGTGTTGATGGCGACGATCACCTTGGAGGAGGACATTCCCGCGAGGTGCTGGATCGCCCCCGAGATGCCGCAGGCGACATAGAGGTTCGGGGAGACGGTTTTTCCAGTCTGGCCCACCTGTTCGGCGTGCTGGCGCCAGCCGGCGTCGACCACCGCGCGGGAGGCGCCGTGGGCCGCCCCGAGCGCGGCGGCCAGGTCCTCGATCAGCTTGAAATTCTCGGGGTTTTTAAGCCCCCGGCCTCCCGAGACGACGATCTCGGCCTCGGTGAGCTCCTTCTTGGCGCCGCTGGCGAGCGTCACTTCGCGGGTTTTCGCTTTTAAATCCTCCGCGGCAAAGGAGACGGCAAGCTTTTCGACAGGAGGGGCGGGGGCGTCGGCTTTCTTGCGCGCCGGGAAGGCGTTGGGGCGCGTCGTGGCAATCGCCGGCTCCGTCAGGATTTTGACTGTCGCGAACGCCTTCCCGGCGTAGACAGGGCGTTTCGCCGTGAGTTTCCCTCCGTCGAGCGAAAAACCGACGCAGTCGGTCGCCAGGCCCGCCCCTAGGCGCGCGGCGGCCTGGGCCGAGAGATCCTTCCCCATCGCGGTGGCCCCCATCAGGATGGCGGCGGGCTTGACCTTTTTGGCCGCTTCCTCGACAACCCGCGCATAGGTTCCCGAAGAGTAGAGTTCCAGCTGAGGGGCGTCCGCGGCGATCGCGGCGTCGGCCCCGTAGGCGCCCAAACCTGCCGCCAGGGTTTCGACCTGGGAGCCCACAAGAAGCGCGACCGCCCGGCCGTTCATCTGGCCGGCCAGGCGCTTTCCCTCCCCCAATGCCTCGAGACCCGCTTTTTTGACCTGTCCGGCGCGCTGTTCGACGAAAATCAGGGTGTCCGGCATGACGCGCCATTAAAGCGGCTCGGCGCTCTTTTGACAAGCGCATCACGTATCCTGCCCCCGTCCGGTGGAAGCAGATGGACTTGGCGAAGATCATGCGTTTCAATTTTCAGGTGAACCGGAAGGTGGGCTTTCAGTTCCATTAGAGGCTGCTCATGGAGGATGTGGTCCTAAAAATCCAGGGTTTTCGAAAGAGCTTGTGGAGAGCCTTTCTCTTTCTCGTCGTCGGAGAAGCGGTTTCCCTCGGGGCCGCAGAAATTCCTCCAACGCTCGCACAGGCGGTCTACAACAAGACGCATCGGGCGATCGTGCGGATTGAATCCCAGGCCGACGGCAGGTGGTGGCCATCCCGTGGGTCAGGAGCTGTCGTTTCACCGGATGGGATCGTTTTGACATCGGCGAGTGTGGCGCCGCCCGGCGCGCGGTCGATCAGGGTAATTTTTGGTGACGGAAAACAGTGCGCGGCGGAACTCCTGGTGGCCGAGACGGCGTCGGAGTTGTCATTGATCCAATTGAGGGGAGGTCCAAAAAAAGAATCTTGGGAGTCCTTGGTTTGGGGGGATTCCGGCACAGTGCGGGTGGGCGATCCCTGCTACACGCTGGGGAATTTCTTTAGCAGCAGCGCGCAAAATTTCCCTGTCTGGATCAGCGCGGGCGTCGTCAGCGGGCGGTACAAGCTGATGGAAAAGGCTCGGATCGCCCCCCCTTCGGTTTTTCTGGGGGAGGTGATCGAGACCTCCGCCACCATGAACACGGATGCGATCGGAGGACCCCTGGTGGATCGCGAGGGGCGGCTCATTGGGCTCATGAGCTTGAACATCTCTCCGGTTCGCTTTTTGGGGGTTGCGGTTCCATCGAACACTTTGAGGGAACGGATAGAAAGTTTGTGGGAGAAGGTCCCCCAAAAAAACCGAGATAGTCTGAAGAAAATCCTGGATGTGCCGCCTAGCGGATCCCGCCTCGAAGCAGAAAATGTCCCCTCCTTGGCGGTCGAGGATCGCCTCGCCGAGGCCGCCCGCCGGTCAGCCGGGGGGCTTGTGAGGATTCGCGTCGAACGTCCGCCTTCTCCTCCTTCACCAGCCTCTTGGCCTAAATCTCTCAGAGAAATTGGCACGCTCGGTTTCACAGAGATGGTGCGCGAACGTCCCAACGTTCCCTTTACGGCGGTCGTTTGGGATAGAGAGGGGCGGCTTCTGACCAGCTATGCCAAAATCGCAGGCGCGGAAGGACTGCTGGAAGCCGAGGCGGCCGATGGGCGATGGATCCCTTGTGAAATACTTGGGGGCTCGAGCCATTTGGATCTGGCGCTTCTTAGCGTCAAGGAGGGATTGAAGCGAAACCCTTTCCCCAGGGCTGAGCCCCAAAGACTTTCGGTGGGGGATCCTGTGGCGGTCGTCGCGCTGAATCCGCACGAAGGGGGAGAGCGCCTGACCCTCGAGACGGGAATCGTCAGTGCACTTGATCAGGTCTCCGCCACACGGCATCAGGCGGATCTGCGAGTTGCCGGAGGGGATGTGGGAGGGGCGGTGATCGACGGCGAGGGGCGCCTCGTAGGGATTCTGTCGCATCTTGGTTCACATGCCGCCGTGGGAGATGTTCTCTCCGGGGTCAGTTTTTTCGTGCCGTTGCATTCGATTCTGAAGGGGGAGCCGAATCTCTTGAAGGGAGAGAAGATTCCCGCGATGCCGCAGCCTTCCGCGGAACCCCGTCCTTCTGAAGATCCATTGGCCGTTCCTGAAACGCCTCTCGAGAGGATGCGCAAAGCCCATATTTTCGTGAAAGGGGCTTCGGGTGTTCTCATCTCTTCCGACGGCTATGCCCTCAGCAACTTTCATGTGATCAGCTCCTCCGGCGGCCGGGGAGGCCGTGGGGAAGTCATGGTCCGGCGCCATGACGGGAAATCCTCCAAGGCGTGGGTTGTGGGATATGACCCCGAAGGGGATCTGACCCTTCTCAAGTTGAAGGAAGAGGAAGGGAAGCCATTTCCGTTTGCCGAGATCCGCGCAGCCTGCACACTTTTACCCGGCGAAACATGTTATTCGGTGGGGGATCCCTCCACTCCGAGACGGGCAACGAACGAGCCTTCGTTTTCGCGGGGAATCGTCTGCGCGCCGCGGATCTTTCAGGACAGATTCTACTGCGACGCGATCCTGACGGATGCCGCCATCAATCCGGGGAACTCCGGAGGACCCCTTTTTGACGCCGAGGGGGGCCTCATCGGCATCACCGGGCGCACGCGATCGCGATTTGGGACCGATTTCAACACCGGTGTCGGATATGCGATCTCCTCAGACTACCTCCAAGCGATCCTGCCCCGGCTCAAGGTTTGTCAGGGGGGATACCTTCGCCATGAGGAAAGAGGGATCGATGCCCGGGGGATGGCGGGCATGGCCACCCGCGGCGTCCAAGAGCCGACCCTGTGGCGATTCTCAGACTCCTCCTCGCAGGGCAAGAACGATTTGGGGGTGCGATTTGGTCCCGGATCGGGCGGGGAAGGAATTGAGGTTCTGGAGGTGACGCCGCACGGACCTGCAGATCGCGCCGGATTGAAAAAGGGAGACCGGATTATCGCGGGGGTCATGGCTGGGTGGGGCGGCAAGTTGGCTCTTGATCCGGAGGTGCTCAACCGCGGGTCGTCGCACCCGCTTGTTCTGGATGTCGAGCGTCCGGAGGCGGGCGAGCGCGCAAACGAGATCTTTTCAACACACAGATGCCGTCTGGAAATCGGGGATCCCTTGCCGGCCCTGAAATACTACCGTTCCTTGGGGTTTTCAGCCGAACCCGTTCCCTCGGGGACGGGATTGCACATCGTCAAGGTGATTCCCCAGTCCCCCGCTTGGGCGGCGGGCCTTCAGGAGGGGATGGTGATGGAAGAGGTTGATGGAAAGCCGTTGAGCAAGCTGGATGACCTTCTTGAGGCGGTTGCACTGGCTGAGGCGGGGGGGGAGTTGAAGCTGACAATGGCCGCTATAGGGTCATCCGATAGAACCATTTTGAGCATCCCGCTCACGCACTATTAGCCCTTGATCGACCCCCCCTCCGCTTTAGAATCGCCCCAATGTTGCCGGGCGAGGCTCTGAAGGTCCGCAAACCCGCGTGGCTCAAGGTCCAGGCGCCGGGCGGCCAGCGTTACAGCGCCCTCAAGAAACTCGTTCGCGATCGAGGTCTCCACACCGTCTGCGAGGAGGCGGCCTGCCCCAACGTCGGCGAATGCTGGGGGGGCGGCACCGCCACCCTGATGCTGATGGGAGACCTCTGCACGCGCGGGTGCCGCTTCTGCAACGTCAAAAGCGGTCGTCCCAAAGAGGGGTGGCTCGACGCCGACGAGCCGCGAAAAACCGCCGAGGCGGTCCGCCTCATGAGGCTCGATTACGTCGTCTTGACTTCGGTCGACCGGGACGATCTGCCCGACCAAGGGGCGGGCCACCTTGCCGAGGCGGTCCGGCGGATACGAACCGAAACCCCTGAAACGCTTGTCGAGATCCTGATTCCCGATTTCCGGGGTGTCGCGGCCTGCGTCGAGACAGTCCTGGCCGCAGGGCCGCACGTGCTGGCCCACAACCTCGAGACGGTGGAGCGGCTGACACCGACGGTGCGCGACCCGCGCGCGGGGTACCGCCAATCGCTTGAGATCCTGTGGCGGGCGGCCGCGCGCGCGCCGTCGGTCGTGACGAAATCGTCCCTGATGCTGGGCCTGGGCGAGACGCGGGAGGAAGTGCTTCAGGCGATGCGGGATTTGCGGGAAGCGGGCGCGCGCGTGCTGACCTTAGGCCAGTACCTGCGCCCGTCGGATTGGCATTTGCCAGTCGTGCGGTTCGTTCCCCCGGAGGAGTTCGAGGAGTTTAAAACCCTCGGCGAGTCGATGGGGTTCTTGTACGTGGCGGCGGGCCCTTTGGTCCGGAGCTCCTATCGGGCTGGCGAGTACTTCCTGCGCGACGTTGTTCATCAGTTGACCCATAAAGACTCCGACAAATCCGAAATTCAAAGCACTAAATCCGAAACAATGCTCCAAACAGAAAAATTCGAATGACCCAAACCAAGACAAAAGCGAAGACGAATCGCGCTGTGAAGGAAAAAAAACCGTCCATCAAAATAGACGATCTCCCCTTGCCGAAGGCCGATCTCCTGAGGATCTATCGCTCGATGGTCCTGACGCGGGCCCTGGACGAGCGGGGGATGATGCTCCAGCGCCAGGGGCGCATCGGGTTTTTCGTTCCCTGCATCGGCCAGGAGGCGGCCCAGGTCGGCTCGGCCCACGCCCTGACGGCGCGGGATTGGATCTTCCCGTCCTACCGGAACACTGGCACCGCCATCCATCGGGGGGTTCCGATGACGGAGATCATCGCGAACCTCTACGGGAACAGCCTGGATCTGTCCAAGGGGCGGCAGATGCCGAACCACTTTTCTTTTAAATCGATCCACTTCGTTTCGATCTCGAGCCCCATCGGCACGCAGATCACGCAGGCGGTCGGGGCCGCCATGGCCGCCCGATACCGAAAAGAGAACATGGTGGCGATCACCGATTTCGGGGACGGGGCCACCTCCTCGAACGATTTCCATGCCGGCCTCAACTTCGCCGGCGTCTTCAAGGCGCCGGTCGTCTTCCTGTGCCAGAATAACCAGTGGGCGATCTCCCAGCCGCTTTGCGACCAGACCGCCTCCCCGACGATCGCCGCCAAGGCCGAGGCGTACGGCTTCCCGGGCGTGCGGGTAGACGGGAACGATGTTTTGGCCGTCTGGCAGGCTGTGAAGGAGGCTCTGGACCGGGCCCGCGCTGGGGGGGGGCCCACACTTGTGGAGGCGGTCACCTACCGTATGGGGCCTCACTCCTCGAGTGACAACCCCAAGGCTTACCGGAAAGACGCCGAGGTCGAGTCTTGGAAGGCGAAGGACCCGATCGACCGCTTCCGCAGGACGCTGGGGGATGCCGGTATTTTAAGCGAAGCGGACGACAAGACGCTCTGGGAAGCGGCCCGGCAGGAGATCGTTCAGGCCGTCAAGACGGTCGAGGCGGGGCCGGCCTTGCCCGTCGAGACGCTGTTCGAGGATGTCTATGTGGCTATGCCAAAGCACCTGGCCGAACAGCAACAGGCGCTCAGGCGTGAGATCGAGGAGCGGGGTGGGATCAGGCACGGGGACGGAGCCTTTCCTTTATGAGTATGAGCACTTGTCATTTTGGGACCCTTCGACTCTGCTCAGGGCAGGTTTGGGATTTCTTCGAGGAGGCATCATGCCGACGATGAACCTTCTCCAGGCGGTGAACGTGGGTCTTCGGGAGGCGATGCGCTCCGACGACCGCGTGGTGCTTCTTGGTGAAGATATCGGCCGGCGCGGCGGCGTCTTTGGCGCCACCGAGGGGCTCTCCAAGGAGTTCGGCGCCGAGCGCGTGATCGACACGCCGCTCACGGAATGCGGCATCGTCGGGAGCGCGATCGGGATGGCGCTCTACGGCCTGCGGCCGATCCCCGAAATTCAGTTCCTCGATTTCATCTATCCGGCGTTCGACCAGATCGTCTCCGAGATGGCCAAGTACCGCTACCGCTCCGGGGGGCAGTACACCTGCCCGATGGTCCTGCGCGCCCCAGCCGGGGGCGGGATCAAGGGGGGACATTACCACTCCCAGTCATCGGAGGCATATTTCGCGCACACGCCGGGGCTGGTGGTGCTGATGCCGGCGACCCCTTTCGACGCGAAGGGGCTCTTGGCGAGCGCCATCCAGGGGGAGGATCCGGTGATCTTCCTCGAGCCCAAGCGCCTCTACCGCGCCGCCAAGGGGGAAGTCCCCGAGGAGCGCTACACCGTCCCGATCGGCAAGGCGCGCGTGGCGCGCGAAGGAAAGAACGTGACGCTCGTCGCCTGGGGGGCGATGGTGCCGGTCTGCGAAGAGGCGGCCGGGCAAGCGGCCGAGAAGGGGATCGACTGCGAGGTGATCGATCTGCGTTCGATCGTCCCTCTCGATGCCGAGACGATCCTGGCCTCGGTCGCCAAGACTGGCCGCGCCGTGATCGTCCACGAGGCGCCAAAGACCGGCGGGTTCGGCGCTGAGATCTCGGCCCTGATCGCTGAGAAGGCGATCGAATACTTGGAAGCCCCGATCGCCCGCGTCGCGGGGTTTGATACGCCGTTCCCCTACACGCTGGAGCACATCTACATGCCGGACACCCGCCGCGTCGGAAAGGCAATCGAAGGGGTTATCAATTTTTAAAAAAGGAACAGTCCATGATGACTTCCTTTTCTTGGGGTTTGCGTCTATGCATCTTTTTTTCAGTGGTTTTTGCGATACTTTCTTTGGCGGCTTTTCTTTTTGTGGAGTCGAGGGGGATTGACGCGAGAGCCGTCGTGGTCTCCTTTTGGTTGTCCTTTCTTTCGTCTATCGCGGGGTTGTTTTTTTTCGCCGTCATCGTTGGATTGTGATCGGAATGGTTTTGGCGACATGGGCCATTTTGTCGCCCGTCGCGTCGTCGGCGTTGGCCTGGAGCGCATGGTGGATCAGCGGCTTTGCGCCATGACAAAAGGGCTCGGTTCAACTGGGAAGATGTGGAGTTGATTCGGCGTGAAAGAAAGAGGAAAAAAGCGATTCGCACCGATAACATGCATGACCGAGTCGTCGAGTCTCGACAGCCGCATCACCTGAGCTAAAGAAAGGAACTGCCCATGGCGATCGAATTCAAATTGCCGGATATCGGCGAGGGGCTCACCGAAGGAGAGATCGTCAAGTGGCTTGTCGCGCCCGGTGACACCGTAAAGGAAGACCAGCCGATGGTCGAGGTGATGACCGACAAGGCGAATGTCGAGATCCCTTCACCCGCCGCCGGGATTGTCCAGAAGATCCTGGCCAAGGAGGGGCAGGTGGTGAAGGTCGGGACCGTCATCATCGTGATCGGAGAGGGGGCTGTCGCGGCTTCAACATCCCCTGCCAAGAGTGAAGTCAAGCCGGCGCCGACCAAGACGTCTGCCGTGCCACCCCCCGCCACCACACCCGCACCCTCAAAGGAAAAGGCAAAATCGATCGCGCCGGCCCCCGGCAACGGGGGGGCGTCCCCGATGAGCGTCCCGACGGTGCCTCCGCCCGTCGGCCCCGTCAACCCCGTTAGTATCGAAAAGGTCCTGGCTTCCCCTGCCACGCGCAAGCTCGCGCGAGACCGCGGGATCGACCTCTCCGCAGTGCGCGGCACCGGCCCCCATGGGCGCGTGACGCGCGAGGACGTGATGGGATTCTCGGGCGCTCCGGCGGGAACCGCTGCTGCGCCTTCTTTTGCGGCTTCTGCGGCGCTGGGGACGGCCGGCTCCCGTGAGGAGCGCGTCCCGCTCAAAGGGCTGCGCCGCAAAATCAGCGAGAAGATGGTCAAGTCCAAGCGCACCGCGCCGCATTTCACCTATGTTGACGAGGTCGACATGAGCGAGGTCGTCTACCTGCGCAAGTCCTTGGTAGAAAAGGTCGGCCCGCAGGGGCCGCGGATCTCCTTCCTGGCGTTCGTGGTCAAGGCGCTCATCCCGGCGCTCCAGGCTTTCCCGATGGTGAACGCGTCCTTAGACGACGAGAAGGAGGAGATCCTCCTCAAGCGCTACTACAACATCGGGATTGCGGTCGCGACCCCCGAGGGGCTGACCGTCCCGGTCATCAAAGAGGCTGACCGGAAGGACATCCTCCAGCTCTCGGTTGACATCCAGCGGCTCTCGGAGGCGGCCCGGGCAAGAAAGCTGACGCTTGACGAGATGAAGGACGGCACCTTCACCATCACTTCGACCGGCAACATCGGCGGGATCCTGGCCACGCCGATCATCAACCATCCGGAGGTGGCGATTCTGGGGGTCCACAAGATCTCCCAGCGCCCCGTCGTTCGCGACGGGCAGATCGTCATTCGCGACATAGCGCACCTCTCCATTTCGCTCGACCATCGTGTAGTGGACGGCGCGGTGGGGGCAGAGTTCATGAACCTGCTGATCCGGAACTTGGAGCATCCCGGGTTGTTGATGTTATAGTGGCTGTTGCTCAGTTGAGGGAGACGAGATGGCGCGTTAGACTGCGGGCTCATGCCCCGCGCCGCCCCACAAAAAGCGCAAAAAACGTCCGCACGGAAGTCAAAGGCCGCCCCTCAACCTTTAAAGGCTGAGCAGTCGGCTCTGTGGGAGCGGATGTACCAGCATATTCTGCTTCTTCGGATCCTGGACGAGAAGATGCTGGGCCTGCAGCGCCAGGGGCGGATCGGGTTTTTCGGCACTGTGACAGGCGAAGAGGCGGCCGTGATCGGGAGCGCCGCGGCGCTCGAGCCGACCGACTGGGTTTTTCCGGCCCTGCGCCAAGGGGGGGTCTTGCTCTGGCGCGGGGCGCCGATCGACCTTCTGATCGCCCAGTGCGTGGGAAATTCGGCCGACCTCGTGAAGGGGCGCCAGATGCCCTCCCATGCGAGCGACCGGCGCTGGAACGTCGTCTCCTGGTCGAGCTGCATCGGGAATCAGCTTCCCCAGGCGGTCGGCGCCGCCTATGCGGCCCGCCTTCAGAGGGACAAGACGGCGGTCCTGGCGTACTTAGGGGACGGGGCGAGCTCCAGCGCCGATTTCCATGCGGCGATGAATATGGCCGGGGTCTGGAAGGTTCCGGTGGTCTTTTTCTGCCAGAACAACCAGTGGGCGATCTCCGTGCCGCGCGCGATGCAGACGGCGTCGAGCTCCATCGCGGTCAAGGCGAAGGCGTATGGCTTCGAAGGTGTCCAAGTTGATGGAAATGACGCCGTCGCGGTCCACGCGGCGACCCGCTCGGCGCTCGAGAAAGCGCGTGCCGGGGGAGGCCCCACGCTCGTCGAGGCGGTCACATATCGGCTGGGGGGGCATTCCTCCTCGGACGACCCGACGAAATATCGAGACGCGGCCGAGGTCGAGGCCGCCAAGAAGAGGGAACCGGTCGCGCGCATGAAGGCGCTTCTGTCCGAGAAAGCCGGGTGGACCGAGGCGCGCGACGCCCAGCTGCGCGAAGAGCTTAAAAACGATATCGACAAGGCGGTCCAGCGCGTCGAACGGGCGGGTCCCTTGGACCCCGGCACACTGTTTGACGATGTGTATGCCGAGGCGTCCGCGGCTCTGCGCGAGCAGCGCGAAACCCTGGAAGAAGAGATCGCCAGGCGCAGAGGTGCCGGCGCGGCCGACGGGGCGTTTCCTCTATAAGGAAATGGCATGAAGACGCTCTTTGAGTCTCGTTTCGGCGTGACAGAGTCTCTCTTGGGGCAGGCCCTGGGGGAGCTGGTCGGTTCCGGAACGTCCGAGGCGGACCTCTATTTCGAGTACACGGTGAGCGAATCGCTGTCCCTGGAGAACGGGATCGTCCGGTCGGCCTCACACCAGACCCGTCAGGGGATGGGGGCCCGGTGCGTGAATGATCTTGAAACGGGATACGCTTTCACAGAATCGCTCGACGCGGAGCCGCTCCTCTCGGCCGCGCGCGTCGCGCGCTCGGTGGCCGAGCGCAAGAGTGCGGCGGATCCCGTAGCGGTGAAACGCACAGGGGAGAGCAAAGGGCATCTCTACGGGGCGCTTCCCTTGGAATCGTTCGGCACTTTGGAGAGTCGCGTCAAGATCTTGCAGGAAGTCGATGCGGCGGCGCGCGCAGCAGACCCCCGCGTCGTGCAGGTCATGGCGACGCTCGCCTGCACGGCCAAGTGGATCCAGATCGTGGACCGAAACGGGCAGATGCTTTCAGACATGCAGCCGATGATCCGTCTCGTAGTCAACTGCATTGCCCAAGAGGGAGCCAAGCGCGAGACAGGAGCCGAGGGGGTCGGCGGCCGCGACGGGCTTACGCGGGTGGCGGGGGAGGGGCGCCACCTGGCGCTGGCGCGCGAGGCGGCGCGCTTGGCGGTGGAGAATCTTTCCGCGGCCGACGCCCCGGCGGGGCTCATGACGGTGGTTTTAGGGCCTGGAAGCCCCGGCATCCTTCTGCACGAGGCGATTGGACATGGGTTGGAAGCGGATTTTAACCGGAAGGGGACGTCGGCCTTCGCCGGCCGGATCGGACAGGTTGTCGCATCCCCTTTGTGCACCGTGATCGACGATGGCACGATCCCCAAGGCCCGGGGATCCATCCACCTGGACGACGAGGGGACCCCCTCCTCGCGGAGCATTCTCATCGAGAAAGGGGTCCTGCGGGGCTATCTCCAGGACAGGCAGAACGCGCGCCTCTTGAAGATGCCCGTTACCGGGAATGCCCGCCGGGAGAGTTTTGAGTTCGCCCCCATGCCGCGCATGACGGCGACCTTCATGCTGGCTGGGGAGGAGAGCCCCACCGACATCATCCGGTCGGTCGATCGAGGGATCTACTTCGCGAAGTTCAGTTCGGGACAGGTCGACATTACGAGCGGAAACTTTGTTTTTACGTCGGCCCAGGCGTGCCTGATCGAAGGGGGAAAGCTCGCGCGCCCGGTGAAAAACGCGACGCTCACGGGAAACGGCCCCGAGATCCTGAAGCGTGTGAGCCGCGTGGGAAGCGACCTAGAACTCGACACGGGGATCGGCACCTGTGGCAAGGCGGGGCAAATGGTCCCCGTCAACACGGGGCTTCCCACGATCCGCGTCGACGGTGTGACGGTGGGTGGCACAGCTCGATCCTAATGGAGAAACGCATGGACAGCCAGGATCTGAAACTTTTGGGCAAGGCGATCGACGAGGCCAAGCGCCTGGGGGCGACGGCCTGCGATCTTTTTGCGGTTTCCGCGGAGACTCTCGAGACGCAGGTGCGCGACGGCCGGATCGAGAAATTGCACCGCGCCGAATCCCGCCCCGTGGGACTGCGGGTCTTTCTGGGAAACCGATCGGGACTGGCCGCAAGCTCCGATTGGAGCGCGGAGGGCCTCTCGGACCTGGCGGCCAATGCCGTGAGGCTGGCGCGACTCATGCAGGAGGACGCGGCCGCGGGGTTGCCGAAGGAGTCGCCCTCTCTGCCCTCCCTGCCAGACGATGCGGCGGACCCCAAGGCCCGGGGGTTTTCGCCGGAGGAGGCGATGGCCCTGGCAAAATCCCTGGAGGCGGCGGCGCTGGCCATGGACCCCCGCGTGAAGACCACGGGAGGGACCGGTTTTGCCGCTTTCCGCCAGAGGGTCTATTACCTCGATTCCCGGGGGCGCGCGGGGACATATCCGCAGTCGTATTTTTCGCTCTGGACGAGCCCTGTGGCTTTTGAAGAAACGGGAGCCATGCAGACGGGGCACTGGCATCACACCGCGACGACTTTTGCGAAGCTCGAGTCTCCCGAGATGGTCGCCCGCGAAGCGGTCCGCCGCACGGTGCGACGCTTGGGGGCGCGCAAGATCGCGAGCGGCCGCGTTCCCGTCATCTTCGAGGCCGAGGCTGCGGGGAGCCTTCTGGGGCATCTCGCCGGAGCGATCCTCGGACCCTCCCTTTACATGAAGAGCTCGTTCCTGCTCGAATCCTTGGAGAAGAGGATCTTTCCAGCGGGGATCGAGATCCTGGACGATCCGGGGCTTGCCGGGGGGCTCGCCAGCCGCCCCTTCGATGGGGAGGGGATGCCGACTGCTAAGCGCGCCGTTGTCGAGGATGGCGTCCTGAAGAGCTTTTTGCTGGATTCCTACGCGGCGCGCCGGCTGGGTTCGACGGGAACCGCCAGCGCTGGCCGCTCTCCTGAAGGGGCTCCCTCCGCATCGACGTCGAACTTGTACATGAAGGCCGGGACGCGCACGCCCCGTGAGATCGTCCTTTCGGTCAAGCGGGGTTTTTATGTCACCGAGCTCCTCGGGATGGGCGTGAACCCCGTCACCGGGGATTATTCCAAGGGGGCCGTGGGGCTTTGGATCGAGGGGGGGGAGTTCGCGCACCCGGTCCAGGAGATGACAATTTCCGGGAATCTTAAAGGGATGTTCCAGGGGATCCAGGCTGTCGGAAACGACCTGGCGCTGCGCGGCTCCATTGCGGCCCCGACGCTTCTCGTGGATGAAATGACGTTGGCAGGCACATAAGGAGGCCGCTCCCATGGCTGAGCGCACCTACGATGCCGTTGTGATCGGGGCAGGACCCGGCGGATATGTGGCCGCGATCCGCCTGGCGCAACTCGGGAAGAAAACGGCCGTCGTCGAGAAGGAGAAAGTCGGCGGCGTCTGCCTTAACTGGGGGTGCATCCCCTCGAAGGCGCTGATCCACGCCGCCTCCTTCTATGACGAGGTGCGCCGCGCCGGCGAGATCGGGATCGCGGCCAAGGGGGTTGCCGTCGACTTTGCCAAGACCCAGGCGTGGAAGGACGGGGTGGTGAAGCGCCTCACCGACGGGATCGGGCAGCTCCTCAAGGAAAACAAGGTCGACGTCGTGGCGGGGAGCGCCTCCTTCCGCTCGGCTGCGGAGATCGAGGTGGTCTCGAGCGCCGGCCGGCAGGCGATCGCGGCCGGGGCTTTCATCGTGGCGACCGGCGGAAGGCCGATCGAGATCCCGGGGTTCCCTTTCGACGGGAAGACCGTGGTCACCTCCAAGGAAGCCTTGGGTTGGACCGAGGTCCCTGAAAGGCTCGTTGTGATCGGGGGCGGGGTGATCGGCCTTGAACTGGGGACCGTCTACGCCAAGCTCGGCGCGAAGGTGACGGTGATCGAGCTCATGGACCAGCTTCTGCCGGGGGTCGATCCAGACCTCGTGAAGATCGTGGCGCGGGAACTCAAGAAACGCGGCGTCGAGGTTTTCTTGAAGGCCAAGGCTCTTGGGGCACTGAAAGTCAAAGGGGGGGTTGCCGTCGATTTCGAAATAGGCGGAAAAAAGGAATCCGTCGACGCTGACAAAGTGCTTGTCGCTGTCGGGATACGCCCGAACACAGAAGGGCTGGCCCTCGAAAAAGCGGGCGTGGCGCTTTCGCCCAAGGGGTTCATCCCGGTGAACGAACGCCTGCAGACGAAGAGTCCGTCGATCTGGGCGATCGGCGATGTGATCGGGCCGCCGCTTCTGGCGCACAAGGCCTCGAAGGAAGGGGTCATCGCGGCCGAAGTGATCGCCAAACAGGAGTCGCGCCTCGACGTGCGCGCGATGCCAGCAGTGATCTTCACCGACCCGGAAGTCGCGACCGTGGGTCTGAGCGAGGCGCAGGCCCGAGCCGGCGGGCACGATGTGCAGGTGGGGAATTTCCCCTACCGCGTGTCGGGCCGGGCGCTCTCGATCAACAAAACGGAGGGGGTCGTCAAGGTCGTGGGGGATCGGAAGACCGGGCGCCTCCTGGGCTTGCACGTCTGTGCGGCGGCGGCCTCAGACTTGGTGAGCGAGGGAGCGCTCGCGATCGAGATGGGGGCCACTGTCGAGGATCTGGCGCTCACGGTGCATCCGCACCCGACCTTTTCGGAGGGGATCATGGAGGCGGCCGAGGCGGCGTTGGGGCATGCGATCCATATGATCAATAAGCCGATCGCCGCCGCCAGGGGATGAGGACGTCATGGGTCATGAGACATGAGTCATGCGTGGCTCTTTCTCATGACACATGACGCATGATGCATGACGGCATCCGTTCCTCTATTGCGCATTGATTTGGGTCGCGTCTCCTACGCGAAGGCGTATGCCGTCCAGAAGAGCCTCGCGGCGGCGCGCCGCGAGGGGGCGGTCCCCGACGCCCTGATCCTGTGCGAGCATGATCCCGTGATCACCTGCGGCCGGCGGACCCGGAAAGAGGATATTGCGCGCGCGGCATGTCCCGTGGAATGGATCGACAGGGGAGGGGGAGCGACCTACCACGGCCCCGGGCAGGTGGTGGGGTATCCGATCCTGGCCCTTTCGGGCGTGGGGGCGGTGGGGCGCTATTTGCGGTTTCTCGAGGAGATCCTGATCGATGTCTTGACAAGCTTCGATCTTCCCGCCAAATGCGGCGGTCAGACGGGGGTCTGGATTCGTGGGAAGAAGGTCGTCTCGATCGGGATTGCTCTCAGGCGCGGCGTCACGATGCATGGGTTCTCCTTGAACGTGAATACGGACCTCTTTCCGTTCCGATCAATCCGCCCTTGTGGCCTCGACCCGCAGGTCATCACCTCAATGAAGGAACTTCTCGGGCGCCCCGTGGATTTCGACGCTGTGAAGGAGAGGATCTGGGAGGGATTTTCGTCGCGCTTATCGGGGCGCAAGATTGTGACGGCGGCCGGCTAGACGCTATTTGTTGAGCGGAACCGGCCGTCCCGACTCGTCGACCGCGACATAGACGACGTCGGCTTCCGTGACCTTCTGGACCTGGGTTGCGTCGCCCCGCCGCTGGGCTTCGACATCGACATGGATTGTGATGGACGTCGTGCCGACCTTGAGGGTCGACGCGTAGAAGCTCACGACGTCCCCGACATAGACGGGCTTTTTGAAGACGATCTCCTTCATCGCGATGGTGACAAACCGCTGGTTCCCCTGGCGGCGCGCTTCGACCGCGCCGGCGAGGTCGATGTAGCTCAGGATGATCCCGCCGAAGATGGTCCCCCGTTCGTTCGTGTCGCGGGGAAGAAGCACGACGCGGATCGCCGGCTCGCTCGGGGGCGCGAGGCGGGATTTCACCATCCGGGGCGGCGCTCCTTGATAGGCGGGCGCGGACCTGTGCTCGGGGAAGGGGCGCCGCCCGGCCGCGGCTCGACGGCGCGAGTCGGCAGGGTTCTCAAAGGCCTGCGCAGCGCCGGCGCCGATCGGCGTGAGGAACCGCCAAACATCTCGCCGATCATCGTGGCAAGCTCCTTGACCTCCTCCTGGATGTGCAGGACCAGCTCTCGCGTCTCGGCCGTGGAGCGGAAGAGCCGCTCCTCGATCTCGCGGAAAGTGGGGCGCGATTGGATCGCCTCATGGATTTGAGAGCGGATCTTTTCGTGCAACTCCATCTGGAGCTGTTGTGACATCTGGCGCCCTTCAGAGCTCATTTCCAGGCGGTGGTTGATCATGGCTTCCTGAACCATCCGCCGGATGTCGCTTTCTGTCTCTTGTATCAGCCGGCGGGTTTGTTGGAGCGATTCGCTCCGCTGGTTGATTTCCGCTTCGCGGATGGCGCGTTGGATCTGGCTGGCCAGCTCCAACTGGATCCGCTGGAGCGACGCGGACAGCGCGTTTTGGAGGGCTGCTTCGCCGACCTTTTTCTCGAGCCCTTCGGCCATCGTGCGACGCAGCGTCTCGAACTGTTCCTGCAGGGCGCTTTCCTGCAGGACCTGTTCGGCGACCTGAGGGATGCGTTTCACGATCGACTCCTGTGCGCGGGAGAGCTCCATGAGGCGTTCCTGGAGCTCTTTCGTGAAAGTGCTTTGCATCTCATGCACGCGCCGCACAATGAGTTCGGTGAAATCGGAGTGGATCTCGCGCTTGACGGTCTCAATCAGGCGCTCCGCTTCGGGGCGGGAGATCTCCTGGTCGATTTTCGACTCGATCAGCTTGATCCGCTCGCGGACGAAGGAGACCTCGCTGTCAAAACGGCGCTGTATTTCGGCGAGCGATGTTTGGGCGCGCTCCTCAATTTCTTTCTTGAGGCGTGCGACGTCGCTCGGCAGGAGATCGAGTTTTGTGTTGTGCAGGATCTCGGAAACTTTTTCGGCGAGCTCTTCACGCCATTCGTGCAGGGTGACGCGGAAGAGCTCGTCGACGGAGGCCTCCTTGGCATAGTGGCGGAGTTCTTCCTCGAGCTGGGCGAACTGAGCCTTCGTCCCCTCGATCACGGAGTTGATCGCCTCTGTCCGGGCTTCGATCACTTCCTTGCGGAGGTAGTTGGCCGCGAGATGCTCCTCCCATTGCTGGACGGTCTGTCGGATGTCGGCGTTGATCTTGCGCAGTCTGATCTCCAGTTCCCCCGTCTGAATGCATTGGGAGAGACTTGCCTCCAGGCGCGCGAAATGCGGCTGGATTTGCTCGACGAAACGGGAAAGCCTTCCTTCGAGCGCTTCCTCCGTGACGTATTTATTGCGGACCTCGCGGGTGAATGCATCGAGCTCGGTGTGGAATTCCTTGCGCAGAGACTCGCGAGCCGTGCGGTCCTCGGAGAGCGCCTTCTGGACTTCATTGATCGCCGCCTTGGCGGCCGTCTCGGAGAGATGCCCCAGTTTCTCCTCAGCGGCCGCGAGGCGCGCCACTGCTTCGGAAAGGCGTTTTTCGATCAGGCGCCCCATCTCCTCGCGCGAGAGGCGGGCGGTGTTCAACCCCTCCTGGACTTCTTCGATGATGGCGTTGCGTTGGGTGCGGATCTCATTGAGGTACTCGTCCCGGATTGACTGCGCGAGGCGCTCCTCGCGGGTCTTGGCGGCCGGCCCGCCCAAGATTTTTTCCACCCCTTCGCGAAAAACATCCGACTGGGTGTGGTTAGCGATCGCGTCGGCCAGGGTCGTCCGGAACTCCGCCAGGAGGTATTCGCGTCCGACGATCTGCTCTTTTTTCAGGATCTTCTGGACAGTGGCGGCCGTGTGACCGGCCACGTACTGGCCGATTTCGCCGCGCAGAGCCGAGGCCATCCGGTCAAAGAGATCCGTCAGTTCTTTTTGGGAGGGACGTGCGGCCAAGGCCTCGGCCAAGCGTTCCTCGAGGCGATCGGAAATCTTGGTGGCTAGCCTTTCAGTCTCGCGCAGGATCTGGTCGCTCGCGCGATCGTCGACGAAGTTTTTAAGCTCCGGACCGCTCAAAAGCGATTGGATTTCTTTCTCGACCATCCGCATGAGGGAGTCCCTCAGGCGGTCGAGATTGGTCCGGAATTCGGAGAGGGGGGTGTATTCGCGCTCGATCCGATCCAGGGGACGGCGCAGCTCATCGTGGAGTTTGCGTTCGAGGGGGGCGACCTCCGATTCGAGAATCTGATGGACGCGATTCTCGATGTCCCGGGAGACCTGCCCCTTGACGGTCTCCTGGACCGCCTTGGCGAGATCCTCCGCCATCGTGTTTGATTCGTCTTCGAGAAGCGCCGCGATCAGGTCAGGAACTGGCTCAGGCGTTTCAGGTCGATCGCTCATAACCTCCTCAGGTTAGGATTCGCGCAACCCCCCACTCTTGACCCGCAGCCCAGCGGCCACGGGACTCAACGGTAGTATCGACGGAGAGTAGGGGCGACTGCAGGGATTTTAAAGCCTTGCGCGGGAAACGTGGACTACAGGAAAGGCCTGTGATCGCCGACAAATACCGTCTAAACACGGATTGACGGTATGGGGATGAGTCGATAATCTCACCCTCGTTTAAGGAGGCCGCTTGGAGTTTCGCACCGTTGCCATCGGAGTTCTTTCTACCGCAGGCCTTGCCGCTTTCTTTTATTACGGAGCCCACGCTCCCCAGATTCCAGTCGCTTACGTTCCCCACGAATCCTTGACACAGCTTCCCGAAAAGTCACAGGGTGAAATTTCTGGGTTTCTGGAAAAAACTTTCGGCACTCCCGACGCTCCCCGTTTGCCCGAGGAATGCGGGGTCGAGCCCCGCGTGTTGCAGGCTGGCCGGGAGTTTTACCGCCGCCAGTGCCTCCATTGCCATGGCGTGACGGGGGATGGGGCCGGGACAACGGCTCCGTTCATGACGCCGCCGCCGCGCGACTATCGCAAGGGGGTGTTCAAGATCTCTTCGACAATGCCTAATGTTGACAAGCCGAGCCGGCAGGATCTCGTCGACACACTGAAGCGGGGCCTTCCTGGGACACTGATGCCGGCGTTTTCACCCCTCTTTGACGATCAGACGCTCGGGGCCGTGGTGGATTATGTGATTCTTCTCAGCATGCGGGGGGAGACCGAGATGCTTTTGATCCAGGCGCACAAGGAGGCGATCGACGATGAAGAGGAACTTGGTGAGAACTTGGGGCAGGAAATTCTCGACCAGGTCATCGGCCGATGGAAGGAGACGGAAGGATCTTTGGTGACGCCGAGCGTTCCCCGCCCGAGCGCCACGGAGGAATCGATTGCCAAAGGGCGGGAAATCTTTCTGTCATCCAAGACGAACTGTTTTGGCTGTCATGGAATGGAAGGACGGGGGGGAGAGACAGGCCAAAGCGTCCAGGGGTCTGAATTCAAGGATGACTGGGGGAACCGGATTTTCCCGGCTGACCTTACACAAGGGATTTATCGCGGAGGGGCGCGCCCCCTGGACCTGTGGCGGCGAATCTATAAAGGGGTCAAGGGGACCCAGATGCCGGGTTTCGCTGAGACGCTGACCGAGGAGGAGATCTGGCACGTCGTGAATTTTCTGAAGAGCCTTGTCGCGGAAGAAGAAGGAAAAGGGGGGTAGCACGCTTGTGAAAAGGCTTTGGAGTCTGTTTTTTCTCGCGATTCCCGTTGGAGGGGTCCTTTTCTTCGTTTATTCGCGAAATCGATGGTGGTTTCCGGAGAATGTCTCGACGTTCGGCGGGGAGATCGACAACCTTTTTAACTTGATCCTCTGGATCACAGGCGTGGTGTTCGTCCTGACGGAACTGACGCTCGCCTATTTTCTTTTCAAATATTCCGGCGACGCGGGAGCTGGCAAAGCGCGCTACGTCCACGGCAACCATGCGGCCGAGATGGCCTGGACGGCCATCCCCTGCCTCATCCTGCTTTTCATCACCTTTTCCCAGATGGGAACCTGGAAAAAGGTGAAATTTCGCTCGCATTTCCCGGACGTTCAACCGTTCGCGGAGGTCACGGCGGGGCAGTTCGAATGGCGGATCCGCTACGCTGGGGCGGATGGGAAGCTCCACACCGCCGACGACCTTGCGGGCCTCAACGATCTCCATGTGCCGGTGAATGAGAATATCCTGATCCATCTTAAATCCCGCGACGTTCTGCACAGCTTCTTCTTGCCGCATTTGCGCCTGAAGCAGGACGCCGTGCCGGGGATGACGATCCCTGTCTGGTTCAACGCCATGAAGGCCGACACGTATGACCTTGTCTGCGCGGAGCTCTGCGGGTGGGGACATTACAAGATGCGGGGAAGACTGTCCGTCCATCCGACCCGCGAGGCGTACGACGCCTGGTTCCAAGAAGCCGCCGCCCAAGAGGAGCGTGCCCAATGAGCGCCGACCACATTGAATCCCACGCACAGCATCACCAGCCCGGGTTTATCGGGAAGTACGTCTTTTCGACCGACCACAAGACGATCGGGATCCAGTTCCTGTTCATGTCGATCCTGTTCCTGCTCCTCGGAGGGGCGCTGGCCTTGGCGGTCCGCTGGCAGATCGCCTGGCCGTGGAAGGCGATGCCGATCGTGGGAGAGTGGCTCTTCGCCAAGCAGGGGGGGCAGATCTCCCCGGAGTTCTACACGATGCTTTTCACGATGCACGCATCGGTGATGATCTTCTTTGTGGTGATCCCGCTTTTGACGGGCGCTTTCGGCAATTTCTGCATCCCCCTGATGATCGGCGCGCGCGACATGGCCTTCCCGCGGCTCAACATGCTCTCCTACTGGTTCATGGTGCCCGCCTTCACGGTGATGGTGGCAAGCTTCGTCGTGGAGGGGGGGGCGGCCGCGGCGGGGTGGACGTCGTATCCCCCTCTGGCGACGACCCCGTCGGCCGCGCCGGGCTCCCACATGGGGCAGACCTTGTGGCTGGTCAGTCTCATTTTTGTGGGGCTCTCGTCGCTGGCCGGCTCCATCAACTACATCACCACGATCGTCATGATGCGCGCGCCGGGGATGGGGTTTTTCCGGATGCCGATGACCGTGTGGGCGCTTTTCATTACCGCGATCCTGCAGGCGTTCGCGCTTCCGGTACTGACGGCGGCTTTGATCCTCCAACTCTTGGACCGCACGATCGGCACGACGTTCTTCACACCCCAACCGATCCTCTGGCAACACCTTTTCTGGTTCTACTCGCACCCAGCGGTCTACATCATGATCCTGCCGGGGATGGGGATCGTCTCAGACGTGATCTCGACCTTCTCCCGCAAGCCTCTCTTCGGATACCGCCCGATGGTCTACTCGATCATGTCGATCGCGGGGCTCGGGTTCATCGTCTGGGGCCATCACATGTTCACGAGCGGCATGAATCCGGCCTTGGGGATGACCTTTATGATCTCGACGATCCTCATTGCGCTCCCCTCGGCCGTGAAGACCTTTAATTGGCTGGGGACGCTTTGGGGGGGGAGGATCCGCTTCACCTCGGCGATGCTCAATGCCTTGGCGTTCGTATCGCTCTTTGTGATCGGGGGGCTCTCCGGCATCTTCATGGCCGCCACGCCCGTTGATATTCAGATCCACGACACCTATTTCATCGTGGCACACATCCACTACGTGCTTTTCACTGGGAGCATTTTCGCGATCTTTGCCGGCATCTATTACTGGTTCCCCAAGATGTTCGGACGATCCCTGGATGAAACGTGGGGCAAGGTCCACTTCGCCCTGACTTTTATTGGAGCCAACTGCACGTTTTTCCCCATGCACATCCTGGGGATCCGCGGGATGCCCCGGCGCTATGCCGATATCACGGACATCCCCTTTTTGCGGGACCTTCAACCCTTGAACGAATTCATCACCCTCAGCGCCTTTGTGATGGGGGCGGCCCAGATCATCTTCCTGGCGAACTTCTTCTGGAGCCTCTTTGCAGGGCCCAAGGCCGTGATCAACCCCTGGCAGGCGAACACTCTGGAATGGACCACCTCGTCCCCTCCGCCGCACGGGAATTTTGGCGAAACGATCCCGACCGTTTACCGCGCTCCCTATGAGTATGCTTCCCCCGAGGTGGAGGAGGATTGGCTGCCGCAGACCCGGAATCTTACAAAATCCAAGACCTCATGAATCCCGAAGGGTTCGCCGCCACGATAGCCGGGAAGATCGCGTGCCGCCTCACCCAAGCGGCCTGGTTTCTCATGTTGGTTCTGCTTTTGGCCGGGGGGATGGTGACGAGCACCGGCTCCGGCATGGCTGTTCCCGATTGGCCCACGACCTTTGGTGAGGGGATGTTCGCCTACGATCTGCTCGCGGCGCCGCGCGCCGTTTTTATCGAGCATTTCCACCGCCTCGTGGGGTCGTGCGTGGGGCTCATGGTTTTTGTCGCGGCGCTTCTCCTTTGGTGGGGCGGGGCGCGCCGGTCTGTCCGCATCCTCGGAACAGGCGTTTTCATGGCTGTCGTTTGCCAAGGGATCCTGGGAGGATTGCGCGTGGTCTGGAACTCCCCGCTTTTGGCGATGGTGCACGCGGTCGCCGCTCAGGGGTGTTTTGTCCTCCTTTCGGTGCTGGCGGCCACTCTCTCTCCGCGCTGGCGCGACCGGCCGGAGGAGGGTCAAAGGACGGCGCGCCAGATCGGAACTGTTTCAAACCTGTCGCTCTTCCTGACCGTCTCGATCGCCATGCAGCTTTTCTTCGGTGTGGTCCTGCGCCACACGGGATACGGCCTGGGATGGCATTTGATCGGGGCCGCCGCGGTGACCTATGCCGCTTTTCTCCTGTGGGGAGCCCTGCGGCGCCTTCCAGAGGGAGTGTTGGGAAGTTGGCGCACCCCCGCCTATCAAGCAGTGCTTCTGACCGCTTCGCAAGTTCTCTTGGGCGTTCTTTCATGGATGGCGCTCTACGGCGAGGTTTGGGGCGCGGGGATGAAGCGCCCGGGGGTGTCGGAAGCTGTCACAACGCTGCATTTGGCCATCGGAGCGCTTCTCTTTGCGCGTTCGGCGACGCTCACGGCTTGGGGGTGGAGCCGCATGCCGCTTTTTCCCATGCAAAAGGCCGTGCAAATGACAGGGAAAACCGCATGAGCCGCATACGCGATTATCTAGAGCTCATGCGCCTCAGGGTTCTTTTGCTCGTAGCGGCGTCTGTCGCCGCGGGATTTTTCCTCGGCGCGCCTGCGGGGGCTTGCGACGCGCCTCTTCTCGCCGTGGCGACGCTGGGGGCGGTGCTGGCCGCCGGCGGGGCTGCCGCCGTGAACCAGGTGATTGAACGGGACGCCGACGGACGCATGAAGCGCACGGCCGACCGTCCCCTTCCTGCGGGAAGGATGAAGCTCTGCGAAGCGCTAGCCTTTGGGGTATTTCTCATGGGGACGGGGATTGCCGTTCTGGTTTTTCTTGTCAACGGGCTTTCCGCTGCGGTGTGCGGCGCGAGCGCCCTGCTCTATCTGGCTGTCTACACCCCCTTGAAACGCGTTTCCGCGTTCAACACGCTCGCGGGGGCCATCCCGGGGGCGTTGCCGCCCGTCGTGGGATGGGCCGCCGCGTCGGGAAGCCTGGATCCGGCAGCCTGTGTGCTCTTCGGGATCGTTTTCTTATGGCAGCTGCCGCATTTCATGGCGATCGCCTGGGTCCATCGCGAGGACTATGCCAGGGCCGGTTTTAAAATGCTTCCGCTTCTCGATGCGCAGGGAGGGGTGACGGCGCGCCAGGCCGTGGCCTACGCCGCCGCGCTTCTTCCCGTGAGCCTTTTGCCTGCCGTCGTGGGATCCGGAGGCCCCTTGTACTTCTACGGGGCGCTCTATTTGGGGGTGGGGTTTTTGGGATGCGCGCTTTGGTTCTGGCGCGTCAGGACTGAGGAGGTCGCGCGGCAATTCGTGTGGGTTTCAGTGATCTATCTTCCGATGCTTCTGGGGCTCCTGGCTCAGGACAAGGCTCTTTCGTAGGGGAGGGAAGCTTCATGGCGCACCAAGCGGCAACGCACGAAACGGGATCCGGAGACTGGCGGCCCGCCGCCACGAATGCCAAATTCGCCATTTGGCTTTTTCTGGCCACGGAAATCATGTTCTTCGCCGCGCTCATCGGGACGTATATCGTCTTGCGCGTTGGTTCCGGTTCGTCCTGGCCCAATCAGCACGAAGTCCTGAACAAGAACATCGGCGGCTTCAACACCCTTGTGCTGATCGCCAGCTCCGTCACGATGGTGTTTGCCCATTCGGCTGTGATGAAACACCAGTTCAGAAAAATGGCGATGTTTCTGGGGGTGACGACCCTTCTGGGATTCGTCTTCATGGGGATCAAGGCGTACGAGTACGCAGGGAAATTCGAGCACCATTTCTATCCCGGTTCGACCCACCTCATGGAAGAGGCTGCCGCAAAGGGATTGGGCGCCGCGAAGGCGCTTGAGATGCAGAATCTCTTCGCCTCCTGCTATTTCACGATGACGGGGTTCCATGCTCTACACGTTTTGGGGGGGCTCGTGGTTTTCCTGATCGTGCTGGGTCTGGTGGCGGCCGGCCGCTTTGGCAAGAGGGAATTCCACATCTCCCTCGTCGAGAATATCGGGCTTTATTGGCACTTCGTCGACATCGTCTGGATATTCCTCTTTCCCCTGCTATATTTGCTGTGAGGTTTTGGTGAGCGAAACACGCGCCGAAGACCATAAGGAACCCCCGTACCTTCTGATCGCCGTCGTCCTTTTGACGTTGACCATCGGGTCGTTCTTCATTTCCGAACAGTTCGAGTCGCGCCTGTTGACGGTGCTTCTGGTGATGTGCATTGCCACCGCTAAGACGACCCTGGTGGCTGGGTTTTTCATGCACGTTAAATTCGAGGGGGCCTGGCTCTACGCACTGACGATCCCCGCCGTCATCCTGGCCGCTGTGCTGGTCTCGGCCCTCTTGCCGGACGTGGCGTTTTTGGTCCGTTAGGATTCGTGCGAAAATAACGTATGCTTTTTCCATGAGCCTTTCTATCAAACACGGAAGTTATTTCCGCACAGCGCCTTAATGGATGGCGAGGCGGCCGTCGTGCTGGATCGTCTGGGCCGCCGCTACGGGGAGCGCACGGCGCTCGCGGACGTGACGCTCACAGTCCCCCAGGGGGAAATCCTTGCCCTCCTGGGCCCGAACGGCAGCGGCAAGACGACCCTTTTCAGGATCCTCTCGACCCTCATGCCTCCGACCGAGGGACGCGCGCGCGTCGCGGGGTTCGACGTCGCTCGAGAGCCGCAAGAGGTGCGGCAGCGCATCGGCGTCGTCTTCCAATCCGCCAGCCTCGACAAGAAGCTCACCGTCATGGAAAACCTCGTCCATCAAGGACATCTATATGGGATGTCGGGAAAGGTCCTGACCGACGCGATCGAGGCGGGGCTGGTGCGCGTGGGGCTCTCCGAGCGCGCGCGCGACAGGGTCGAAACCCTCTCCGGCGGGATGCGACGGCGCGTGGAGATCCTGAAAGGGCTTTTGCACGCGCCGTCCGTGTTTCTCATGGACGAGCCGACGGCCGCTCTCGACCCGGCCGCGCGCAGGGCTGTCTGGGAGACTCTTTGGGAGCTGCGCCGCCAGAGGCCGGTCACCGTTCTTTTGACGACGCACGCGATGGACGAGGCGGAGCGGTGCGACCGCGCGGCGATCCTGGACGAGGGGCGTCTCGCCGCGCTCGATGTGCCCAGCGCCCTGAAGCGCGCCGTTGGCGCCGGCGTCGTCAAAATCCAGGCCCTGGAGGGTCCGGCGGAGCTCGCCCGGGAGATCGCCGCGCGATGGGGTTTTGACTGCCGCCCGATAGGCGCCGACGGCGCGCTCCAGTTCGCCTGTGACAAGGCGCCGGAGGCGATCTCCAAGATTTTGGAGGCGTTCGGCCCCGCTATCCGCTCCATACAGGCCAGCGAGCCGACCTTGGAGGACGTATTTTTGGCCAGGACCGGCCGGGCTTTCTGGGACCAAAAAGTCGAAAAGGGGGAATCCCGTGCCTGAGGCCGCCGCCGTGGGGCGTTCAACGCTCCTCACCGCCTTGACGCTCGCCCAGCGCGAATGGGTGCGTTTTTTTAGGCAGCCTCACCGCGTGATGGCGGCCTTGGCGCAGCCGCTTCTGTTCTGGCTTCTCTTTGGAGCGGGCCTTAAGGGGACATTCACGCCTCCGGAG
>SBBH01000129.1 GCA_005239795.1 Planctomycetales bacterium | reverse complement strand
GCGATAAACCATCTGTTGAGCCAGATTCGATCAACCCCATGACCAGCAAGTGCTGCTCGTGCTCTCCTGGATGCTCGGCCTTGCCCAAAAGAAACTTTCTCCATGCTGACTCGGCCGATATCGCCCACTCCATCTGGTTTTCGTTGAAATTCCTCAGGCCCTGGAGCTGCATCAAATGATACGTGAGCACCCGCCAAGAGACTGAAACGGCGAACCGAATCGCCCATTCTCGATACTCCAGGGTTTCCGGAAGGGGGTCCCTGTGAATCGGATCAAAAACTTTCTCGGAAAAGCTCTTCTCGTAACCGGAGAAAAGTTGTTCACATGAAGCGCAAAGCATTGGGGGCTTCGGGCCGTCCTGGACCCGACGGTTCGGTATCGTGCCACTTCGAATCCCACCGACCGATGTCTTCTTCAGCCAGTCCCAGACAAAGCTCGGGATGACGTGGCTTTGCTTCAGAGGGCTCTCACTAGATCCACAAAGCCGGCATTTCATATCGGGTCCATCGTCAGACACCGAGTGGCAATTTTAATGCGCCCCATCCGAAATCCCTTGGCGGATCCTTGGCGGGAGCCGGTTCAATTTCGCGCAATCGCCTGCGCTGACCTGCCGGGGCGGGGCCGGCCGCCGGGGTCGCCAAGTGCCGCATCGTCAAAACACGTGCGGGCTTGCGCGCTTTCCTTCAACGCGGCGCGGCTCCCTGCGATCCGCTGGAAATTCCAGCGAAATCGGCCGAAGGGCCTTCCAAGCTGGCCATGGGGGTTCGATTCCACCCCCTGCATGTCATGTAATGGAGCCATGTTGCAAAGCAGGCCGGATCTCTCTCCAGCGCCGCGCACCCTATAAAATGCTTCCTCGCAGCTATTTTTCCAGATCGATCCCGACGGCCACCCCGATCCCCAAAGACTCTCCTCCCCGCACCTGGAGGACGCGCCTCTCACCGGCGCGTTCGATCTCGAGCTCCACAAGAGTCCCAGGCCGGCTTCTCCCGATCGCCTCCCGGAGCGTGAACGCCGTGACCTCCTCTTGGCCATATTTCACGATGACGTCGCCCGGGCTCAAGCCGGCGGCGGCGGCGTTCGATCCCGCCTCGACCTTCCCCACGATGACCTTCCCTGTCGAGTCCACATTCGTCAAGACGTAGGCGCGAGAGACGGCGGTGGCAAGGGCCACCGCCAGGAGCGGCGCGGGGGCGCGCTCCTCATAGGTCCACCCCCCCTCCGAATGGACCAGATCGATCGCGACAGGTTCTGCCAGGAGCGCCGCCAGCGCCTCGGGATCCGGCAGGAATGGAGAATTTCCGACCCCTGTGCGGCTCTTCCCCCCGAAAAGCGACAGGAACGGCGCGGCAGGAAGAAGATCGGCGTACACCCGCGCCACAGCCGGCACAGGCCGCGCGGAGAACGCTTTCATGTACCGGCCGCTCATCCCAAGCGTTCCCTCCCCGGTTCCCTTCTCGGCGCGGCTCAAGGCCGCTTTGAGCTCGACCATCGGCCCCACGAGGATCCAGCGGCCGTCGACGACATAGCTGATCTGGAAGGGGCTGCCGGCCCAGCAGCGGATCGTGCGGCCCCGGTAGGGGATCTCCTGGATGCGGGAAGGAGCGCCAGCTCCCAGAGGGTTCCCTGATTTTGTACTGCGGTCCATCTCGACCGCCTCCGCCAAGCGAGCGAAAGCCAGGAGACCCGGTTCGATCTCGGCAAAGCTTTCCCCCTTTTCCAGGATCAGGCATCCGGAAGGCGGGAGGAAACTCCCCCCCACATAGAAAACGGCCTGCGGTCCCACGGCAGAAAGCCACCGGCCCGTCGGCACCCTGAGGACGACGTCCAAGAAGTCCCGGGCGGCTCCCCATGTCGCTAGAGAACTCTTCCACCGAGGATCGGCGCTCATGGAAAGCCAAGCCGCCACCCATCGTGCAACTTGCGACAGGTCTACCGCGCTCATGGCGCAGAGCGACGCCGTGGCGGGAATATATTTGAGCGCCTCGTGACCTGACGACAGAGCCCCCTGGCTTCCGGATAGACCACCCCTGTAGCAGATCCGCGTGCGCCACGCCGGCCCGTCCGGTGCGATGGCGAGCGCCGCATCCCCCCACTCTGGAAAAGCGGCCGCCCGTCCAAAAAGGGCGAGGCGCGCAAAGGCGAACACCCCTTCCATCTTGGTTTCCTTGGTTTCCGGCACCGCTTGGACCGCTTGGCGGGCGCGCGCGAAACTTTGAACACCCGCCAAGCCGGCGCCTGGCTTCCCCGCCAGGCGGCGCAACAAGGAAAGGACGTCCTCTTCGAACCCCACCACAATGCGTCCTGGAGACCGGGCCACCACGAAAGGAAGAGGGAACCGGTCGGTCATCACGGAGGAAAGTTTGACGCGCTGGAGACGAAATTCTCCTTCCCGACGCAAAGGGTCCGGCAGAGCATTTTTGGAAACCCACGCCTCGAATTTTTTCGAGAAAGGAGAGTCCGGCGGCACGTCCTCCATCACGAAAAGGATGAGCCCGCGGGAGAAGGCGGGGCCGTCGGCTTGCGGATTCCGGAGATGGAAAATGAGCGGCTCCATGACGGCAACGGACAGATTTCCTTCCAAGCCGGGGAGCGCCGCCAGGAACAAGGCGATCCGACCTTGTCTGACAAGCTTGTCGCGTAGCGAAGAGGTCGCCGGCTCATTCCAGAACTTCAGGAATTCGGTCGCCCGGCAGGAGGGCCCGATCCGGACGCGCGCATAAAAGACCGTATCGGCCGGCAACGCCTCCTCGAATGAAACTGCCTTGGGAGCCGCTTGGATCGCGCCTGCCGCGCAGGCCAAAACCGCCGCCCCCAGGCGCGCTTGCCATGCTTGTGATTTCATATCCTCATTCTCCTAAAAGGTCTTGGGGCTCTCCGCCCAGGCCGTGAGAGGCGCTAGGTATTCCTGGATCTTCTCCCGCGCCCCCTCCGCGGCTCCCGCCACCTGCCGCCTCAAGGGCTCTACCACCCACTGCCGCGGAAGCTCCTCAAGAGGGGTTTGCGTCCGGGGGGGGGCCCAGGCTCGGGCCACAGGAGGTCCCTCCGCCATGGCCGAAAGGTCCGAGACGATTTGGCAGGCGAGCGCGAAAACCTCCTCCACCGGCAAAGGAGAGACATCTGTTGAACGCGGCCCGGCGGAAGCTGGCGGCAGGGGGGCGCTCGGGAGAGGGTCCTGAATCCGTTCTGAGCGCCACGGACTCCAGACCACGAGAAGCGCCGCGGCGGCTGCGGCGGGGATCGCCCGACGCCATCCCAGTGAGACCATAGGCGCGGGGCGAGCCGGTCGAGCCTTTTCAGCCTCAATTTTGACCCAGAGCGCCCGGCGCCGCGCGGCCCACTCCACTTCGGAGGGAGGAGGATCTCCTTTTTTCATAGCCTCGATC
>SBBH01000189.1 GCA_005239795.1 Planctomycetales bacterium | reverse complement strand
CGGGCCGATGACCTGAGGGAGTCGCCTCCTGTCCCGCTGGGAGGGGAGATCCTCCAAGGGGCGATCGAATTCTGGATCGCCCAGCGGGCCGGCGAGCTGGCCATTCACTCGACTGAAGAGAATGTGGATAGCAAGATCGTTTTTCAATACAAGACCCTTCAAGGTTCGGCTGAGGTATGGGTCGACTATTTCACGATCACCATCAGTTACAAACTCCCGGTATTTGGCGTCCAGGGGGAGTTTCCCACGGTTCCCGTGGGGAAATTCCTTTGGAACAGTGGCGTCAAAGAGAAAATGTTTATCGAAAGTGCCACGGGCCAGACGACCTCGGGGAGGCCTTCCTGGCGCCATATTGTGGTGTCGTTTTCCGAGGATGCCACGGATCCCTTGAAATTCCGGGGGGATGGAAAATCCCTGGCGACCCTTTATATCGACGGGCAAGATCCCAAAGCCCCCGTCGATTTCGCCCCGGAGTTGACCAAAAACCCCTTTCCGATGGAGATGGACACGCACCGTTCGCATGACATCCCCGGCATTCGGATGCTCGTGAGCGGAGGGTTTATCGATGACATCCGTTTATTTGAAAACTCCTTGGACGCGGCGGCGGCCACTTTGCTTGCGAGTGAGCCCCGATATGAACCCCGCGGGGACTACATCTCTCCCCGCTATATCTTCGATGAGGTGCGTTTTCCCCAAGGGGTGGAACTCCGCGGGGCCGCCTGGGACGCCTTTATGCCGGGTGATCTGACCGGAGAGATCCGGTATACGGTGACAGCCAGGCGGATCGACGGCTCGACCGACACGCGGACATTCTCCTGGGATAAGACAGGCTCCCCGCACACGTTTTTCGCGTCTCCGATCACCCAGGTGCGCTCCGCCGAGATCAAGGTCGAGATGGAGGTGACCGCCTCGTCCTGTACGCTGAAGAGCACGGGAATGACCGTCCTCCGGGACACCCCGGTCCTGGACGAGTTCCGCCTGATCTACGGCGAGCCCCACTCCATGCGGAGATCCTACGCCGCTTGGTAGGTGGCGTTTGCCGTTCACCTCGGCGGCGATATATTTGAAGTAAGGAACATGCGTTCGGAAAAAAGTGTGGGGATCGCGCTCGTTCTAGTGACAGGGATCCTCGTCCTGCTGGCTCTCGTGACCCTTCTTTTCCTGCAGGGGAACGTTTTGAGGGGGGTTGGGGCGACGACAGGCCTGGATCAACTCAGCGCGAAGCTGGCCGCCGGGAGCGCTCTTGAGTACGCGGCCGCGCGGCTTTTCGAGAACCCCCTACCTGCCGATCCGCGCACCCGCACCATGGCGAACGCCCGCGACGACTGGACCTTCCGCGACACGGTCGGGACGGATGTCGGCGCGGCGCTCAATCCCTCCTACAGCCGCGGCGAGCCTTGGCTTGACGCCGGCGTTGCGGGTTTGTACGAGCCGGGTGTCGACGCCTGGACCGACGCCGAAGACGTCGACGGGGACGGCCGCTTCAGCGCCGCGAGCGGCCGCCTGCGCGGCGGGAGCGGTCCGTTGGCCCGGACATTTTCTTTGCAGATCCAGGAGGCCCCGAGCCTGGCCTGCATCAACAGCGGCGAGCTGGGGGACCCCCTGGGGGACCATGACCTCGATGGGATCTTGAACCAGGACGACACCGTGGCGACCTTCACGAACCCCACCATCTACACGACCGATATCAACGGAAACGGCGTCTCAGACTGGCAGGATCCGGAGTTTCGCGGGAATGTCCACTTAAAAAACTTTCTCGACAACCTCGGCGCGGTCGTGGGGCTTCCGACGACGCCGGTCGATTTTGGGTATGTCCCCAACCGATTGGGGGAGATCGAGATCTCCGATCTGGGACGCATCGTCATCTCGAACCGCCCTCGGAGAGGATACCGTTCGGTCGAGGAGTTGAGACCCTTTCTTTCTCCTGCCGACTTTGCTCTGGTCTCCCCGTTCCTTGCCGCTTACGGCCAGATCGTCCCTGTGGCGATCGCCAGGGCCGAGGATGACGACGAGGACGCTGCAATAACCAGTGCATTTTTCAGGGATTTGATGGAAAAACCTGAGAATCGCTACGAGTTCCACGCGCGTGTTGACCTGAACACGGCTCCCCTTCAGGTGATCCAGGCGATGCTGAGGCATCTCGCCTGCGGGGGGGGGACGTTTGTACGGCTTCAGGAAGGAGAGGCCGACGCCATCGCGAGCGCCATCGCCGCCGCGCGCCCATACTCAAGCTGGCAGGATCTTTTGAGGGCGATCAAAGGGAGTGAAGAGGTGTTCATGGACGATCCGTTCACCGCTGGAGCGCCGGACCGCCAGAGTCTTCTCAAGATGGATCTCATCTTAGCTCAGCTCATGCCCGACGGATATTGGCGTGACCCATCTCAAGGGGTGCTCAACACCCTCGAAGTCATACGCGGATCTGGCCCTATGACACGTCAGGTGACCAAAGCATCTTTGGCGATTGGGCGCAACACGATGCCCTATCTACCAAATGGCGTCAAGCCGTTGCAATGGGGGATGATGTCACAGGGATTGCAGTTTCCCTGCCGCATGACGACAGAGGCGGTGCTGACACGCCGGCCGGCCGGCCTCTTCACGGTCCTCGCCGAGGGGCGCGTCAGGCGGGGGTCTGGCCGGGCCGTCGCGGCCCGGGCGCGCCGGGGTATGGATCTTGAGGTTGGCCGGGCGCTCGTCTTGCAAGGCCAGCAGGATTTCGAGCAGAAGGGGGCCGATTTGGCCTCCTGGCGCTATTTCGGCGGCGAGATCGAGGCGGTCGAGCCGGCCGAGCGACCCCTTCCTCCGGCCCCCCCCAGCCTGCAGTCCTATCCGCGCTTTTCTTTCAAATCTCCTTACACCGGTCTAGACAATTACACGAACAGGTCCCTGCTGGACCCCCCCGATTCCCCTAGTATGGAGGCGGCCTCGCATTTCCTCCGGACGATCGGAGGACTGCAGTTGGCGGCCCGGCATCGTCCGCATACGGCCCCCCTCGGCAGTCCCGATCCGTGGCAACTTTCAGATGCCAGTCTCACATTTCCTTTCAATGAAGATGAAACGCCCGGTCCGGACACGCTCTACGATCCAAATGAATGGCGCGACAATTTCCTTGATCCCGTGGCCCGTGGGGTCAATCCGTCCGCAAATTGGGGGAGCAACATCATGGACGGCTCCTATATCTACCCTGATTTTCACGAAGGTGTCTTCGCGGGTCCCACAGGGCCCCGCGTGGGAAATGCCGGGGTGCAGTGGACGGGGCCGAATGACGCCGCGGTCTGTCTTTTTCCACTCCTTCGCGCGACTCACTTCGACAAGAGTAGGATGCCCAACAAGTTGAACGCGGGGTCGATCATTCAAGGCTCGATCGAGTGCCTCGCGCCGGTCGCGGAGGCGACGGTAGGGAGCGGTTTCATCAATGATTTCTTCGTGTTTCCGTCAGGTGGGCTCACACTCTCGTATAAGGAGGTTGATGGGAATTTTGACAGGTATCTTAGCATCACAATGAGGCCAGAAAGGGGAGTGGCGGTGTCGGATTTCGACGACACTTTTAACGAGATCAACCCGGACACACCTGGCTCCTGGCATCATCTGGCTTTTCTTTTTGATCCCTTGTTGACGGGGGTTGATCCTCTCGAGAACGAGACGGGGCTCAGGGTTTTTATCGACGGGGTGGAGGACGACTCTTATAAGATCCAATTTCCGAAGCCCCAAGCGGGCGAAGAAAGTTATTATCCGTTCGAAGACAGCACTCCTATGCAGTGTCGAATCGATTTCCCTCTTGACGACCTGGCGTTTTACGCGAATACCACGGCGGCTGATATACAAGCGCGCGCCGATGCAGAGCGGTTCGAGCGTCAAGGGAGCTATCTCTCGCCGATCTTCGCCTTCACATCTCAGATCGGAGGCTCCGCCTCGATCGTCGGCCTGGAGTGGGACGGGTTCATCCCGAGAAGGACGAGGGGGACGATGACGTTTTCGGTGGAGGCGTATGACGGATCAGGCGCCCTTTTGGGGACAAGCCCTCCTGTGACCTGGGACGGCACGGCTTTCCCTTCGCAGGCGTTTCGCCTTCCCGCCTGTCAACAGATGAGGCTCGTCGTCTCGATGGAGACGTCACAGGCGACAGATACGCTTCGGGATACCCCGACCTTGGACGAGGTCCGCCTCTACTACGCGGGGCGCCCCCGCCGGCTCTCTTTTAGGAATTAGACAACAATTAGGATTTGCGCAAAAATATAAGGCGCCGTGCGGAGCAGTTATTTCCGCGCGGCGCCTTGCATGGCCTCCTGAAGCTCTTTTTGGAGTTTCTGGTATTCGGGGTCTTTGTCGAGGTATTCTTTGAGCTTTTGGAATTCGGCGTCATTGTTAAGCGTCTCCCGCAACCGTTCCGAGGCCTCCTCCATGGAAAGTCCCTCGGCCATATATTTTTTCATCAGGGCGGCAGGTTTTTTCATCGCGAGGGCTTTTTTCTTCCTGAGGTATTGATTGATTTCTTTCATCTTGGCCCCCATTTCTGGCTGGAGCATGCCGAGCATCGACTCCTCCTGTTTGATCATTTCCTCGATATCGGCCTCGTCGACATCGGTGGAACCTTCCGGAGCGGAAGCGGCCCCCGGAGCAGAGATGCTTCCCACCTTCATGACGAGGGTACTCGGCTTCTCGTCCCGAAGGATGTCGAGTTTGGCGTCGCTCCCGGGCGCGAGCCCCCGGATCGTCTTGACAAGAAACTCCACGGTCTCGCACGCCTGGCCATTCACCGTCAGCAGGATGTCCCCCGTCTTGAGGCCGGCCTTCCCCGCCGGCCCCGCGGCGTCGACCTCCAGCACCACCAGGCCCGGCTGGTTGGGCGCGAGGCCGTAGTCGGGGCGATCCGCGGCGTCGATCGGGGCGACATCGATCCCGGCATATCCTTGTTGGGGCTGGTGTCGGGGCGCTTCCGGCGGCTCGGCCGCCTGCAAAGAGGAGGCGCCAAAGAAGAAAATTCCGGCCGCAACAAAGACAAGCGATCGCGCGATGCGCATGGTGGGACTCCTTATTTTTGGGTTTCCAAGAACCGCTCCAGGGCTAAAAGGGCAAAAGCGGTCCCCCATTTATCGCCATAGTCGTAGCACATCGTGTCCCACCAACAGCCATTTTTCTCCTGGGTCCTCAAGATGTCGCCGACGATCGCCTTCCAGAAACGCTCCTGATCGGCCTGGCCCAGGTGTGTTGCCGCCTCGGCGGCGTAGTGGTAACCGTAAAAGAAGAAATACCCGGAGATGTTGTGAGGGGCATCCTTGTGCGGGGTGATCCGCTTGCGGCCCGCCTCGAGGTAGGGAAGCGTCACGAGAAAATAATCGAGCCCCGCCTCGAGATCCGCGGCCGTGAGATTCCGCCCGGCTTCGAAGAGCGCGACATTAGCCGCCTGCGTGCGCGCGGAGCCTCCAAGGTTCTGCACAAGGGACTTGAGGCTTACTCGATGTTGCGCCGTATAGGCGTAGCTCCCGTCTGGGTATCTCATGTATTCCAGAAACCGCGCGGCGTCCTCCAGGAGCCCCGGCGGGACGGCAAACCCAGCGCCCTTCGCACGCGCCAGGGCCACCAAGACCGTGCCGGTCGTGAAGCTTGCGCCGTCCGATGCGCCCATCCCCGCCGGACCCGTATAGTACGCCCATCCGCCGTCGTTCATCCGAGTGGAGATCAGTCCTTGGAAGAGGCGCGGGATCACCTCGCGGATTTCCTTCGCAAAAGGGGCGCCCAAGGGGTTCCGGTCCAGGGCCACAAGAAAGTCGAGGGTGTAGGCGTAGCTCCAGGCGTCAGGTTGATAGCTCTGGGTGTAGCCGACTTTCCAGCGATCGAGAAGGTAGCGGGTCCCCTTCCGGACCGCTTCGGTTTGGGCCGGCGTCCTGTCGGGGGCCAAGAGGAGCGCCTTGGCGGAGATCGCCGTGACGCTGTTTATGACGCCGTGGTGCGAGCCGGGGTTGTCATGCCCCCAGCCGAGAATGGAGAACTGGCATTGGACCGGATCGGGCGATCCCCAGGAGCCGTCGGGGTTCTGGGCCGCCAGGAGGAAGGCGAGGCCGCGATCGAGCGACACGCGCGCCTGGGTGGCGGAAGGGGCCGCGGGCGCAACTCCGGCCTGCAGGGCTGTTGAGACAACACAGGCGAGACCGATGAGGCCGCTCATCTTGGGGTTCATTCCGACCTCAAGGCGAGCACCGGATCCTGCCGGGCGGCCTGGCGCGCCGGAAGCGTCCCGAAAACGAGCCCCGCCAGGACCGCCACGCCGAGCCCCAATGGGAAGGCGATCGGCTTAAATGCCACGGCCCAGCCAGCGAGGTTTCCCACCCCTAAGGCTAGGCCTACGCCGACAGCCAGCCCTAAAAGTCCCCCGAGGGTGCAGAGAAGCGTGCTTTCGGCGAGGAAGAGCCTCAGGATATCGCCGCGCGTGGCCCCCAGGGCCCGGCGCAACCCCACCTCCGAGCGGCGCTCGGCGATGTTGGCAAGCATGATGTTCATGATCCCGATCCCGCCCACCAGGAGCGACACCGCCGCCAGAGACCCCATCACCCAGAGGAAGATCCGCTCGGTCCGCTGGTGTTCCGCCAACAGATGGAAGGGGATCGTGACCTGGACATCTTTCTGGCGGTGGCGCTTTTCCATGAGGTTGCGTGCCGCCTGGGCGGTGGGGCCCAGGATCGAGGTGTCGGCCATCTGAAGGACTGCGCGGTTCACCTCGAGTTTCGTCCCCTCGAAGGTGTCGTCGCTGTTTCGGACCTGGTACGCGCCGAAGCGGGCGAAGGAGGTCGCCAAAGGAATAAAAGCGGACTGGTCGGGGTTGGCGAAATCCTCTCCGGAGCCGCTCTGCCCCTTGCGCATCATGACGCCCACGACGCGGAAGGGGGCCCCGCCGATCGTGACGAACCGGTCCAGGGGATCGGCCAGGGGGAAAAGCGTCTGCGCGGCGTCATGGCCTAAGACGCAGACCGGCTGGGCGTGGATCTCGTCTAAGGGGGCCAGGAAACGGCCGTGCCGCACGGCATGCTCCATCACCGCAGGATAGTCGGACGTCGTGGCCAGGACCCCCACCTCGGTTTTTTTGAGTCCTCCGAAGACCTCTTTCCAGACCATGCGGATCGGAAGGATCTTCTCGATCACCGGGAGGGTGGCCGCCAGGAGCTTGACATCCTCGCGCGTGAGGCCGTACTGGGCGACGCCGCTCGACTCCTCGCCGCCCTGGTTTTCCTCCTTTTGACGGATCTTGGAGGGTTTTACGCTGTCGAGAATGATGTTTTTCAAGCCCATCCGTTCGATGCGGGAGACGGCGTCGCGGCGGGCCACCTCGCTCACGGAGAGCATGCAGATCACGGAGGCGACGCCGAAGACGATCCCCAGGATCGCCAGGGTCGAGCGCGCCTTGTGCAGGAGAAGGTTGAGGAACGCCTCTCGCCAAGAGGTGATGTGGCTCATGAGGCCACCTCGCCGTTGGCGATCGTGATTTTGCGGCGTGTCCGCTCGGCCAGTTTCAGGTTGTGCGTCACGATGATCACGGTTTTTCCCTCCTGATGGAATTCCTCGAGGAGCGCGATCACCTCAGCGCCCGTTTTCTCGTCGAGGTTCCCCGTCGGCTCGTCTGCCAGGATCACCTGCGGGTCCATGAGGAGGGCTCGCGCGATGGCGGTCCTCTGCATCTCGCCGCTTGAGAGCTCTGCGGGGCGGTGCGTCAGGCGCTTTGCGAGCCCCACGCGCTCCAGGAGCTCGCGGGCCCGTCCGCCAGTTTTCCCGTTGCCGTTTCCGGCGTAGCGGGCGGAAAGGAGCACATTCTGCAGGACCGAGAGCTGGGGCACCAGATGGAACGACTGGAAGATGAAGCCGATCTGGCGCCCCCGCAGGCGCGAGCGCTCGGCATCGGAGAGCGCCTGGACCTCGCGGCCGCCGTAGCGGTAGACCCCCTCCGTGGGGGTCACGAGGAGCCCCAGGAGGTAGAGAAGCGTCGATTTCCCGGACCCCGAGGCGCCGACGATTGAGACGAGCTCCCCGGCTTCGAATGCGAGCGTCACGCTCCGGAGCGCCTGCACGGCCCCGCCGGGCATCGGGTATTCCTTGCGGATCGATTCGACTTCAATGAGGGAGGGGGGCATGGGGGGCCTTACTCCCGGAAGGGATCGTAGAGAAGGACCGTCTCGCCGGTTTTGAGCCCTTCCAGGATCTGGACCGCCTTGCCGTTCGTGGGGCCGGTCTTCACCTCGCGTTTGATGGGTTTTCCCCCTCCCCCCTCTTGGGCATAGCAGAAGAGCTTCCCCCCCTCGTCGAAGACCGCCAGGACCGGCACCTGCAGGGCGTTTTCGACCTTGTCGGCGTGGACCGTGACGCGGCAGTTCATACCGGCCCGGAGCTGCGGATAGCGCCCCTCGTAGGTGGCGGTCACGGAGAAATCGCGCGTTTCATCGAAGAAATTGTTGCCGCGTGTGGCGACCTGTCCCACCTCCTTGACCTGTCCCTGGATCGCGAGGTCGGGGAAGGCATCGGGGCGGATCGTCACGGGCAGGCCCGGCTTGATGTGCTGGATGTCGTTTTCCAGCACCTTCAAGTTCACGGAGAGGTTCTCCATCGAGGCGACCGTGAGGAGGATCTGGTGCGTCGTGATGCGGCCGCCCACGCGGAGCTCTCCCTGGGTATTCTTGAAAACAATAGGGCCCGTGTTCTTCTCGCCGGTCTCCCCATAAAAAAGGATCCCAGCACGGGGAGATTTCACGGTGCACTTCTCGAGATCCTGCTCGAGGGCCGCTTTCTTTTCCTCGGCGCTCTTGAGTTCCCGCTCGGCCTTGGTCACTTGGGCATCCTTTTCCGCCTGCATCGACTCGATCTGGATTTGAAGCTTTTTGAGCTCCGCCTCTTTCTGCGCGACTTCCATGTCGGCCTTGGACTGCTCTATGGGGAACTCGAACTCCCGCGCGTGCGCGATTTTCCGGCGTTTGACCTCGTGGGCCAGTTTCATCTCGGCGAAATTCCGCTCCTCCCGCTCGACCAGGATGTTCTCCGTTGCGGTGTGCAGTTCCTTTTTTCCGTAGAGCTCTTTGAGTTGCTCGAGGTTGACGGCGCCGTCCTTGAGGCTGTTCTCGCCCTGGCGGATTTCCTTCTCTTGTTCCTCGATCTTGAAGGCGATGTCCCTCCGGACCGCTTCCTGACGGCGCTGGGCAAGGTCCAGTTCCTTTTGCATCTTGTCGAAGTTGGTTTTGCGCTCAACGGCGAACGCCTCGTGTTCCGCTTTCATTTTGTTGTATTTGAGGCGCGCCTCGTCAATCGCTCCCTCGGCCGACGAGATTGCCTTCTGGATGTCCCGTTTGTCGAGCTTCAGAAGAAGATCCCCCTCCTTGACGGCCGACCCCTCGGCGGCCAGTTTCATGACGATGAGGGACCCCGAGAATTCTTCCGGCTCGACCGAGATCTCGGACTTGTCCTCAGCCTTGAAGACCCCCGTGAGTTCGATATCGATCGGGAGGTCTTTTTGCTCGACCGGAGCCGTGAGGCGTTGGAGCGTGACCTGGGGAGCGGCCCTCCCCGGAGAGAGGGGGGAGAGGAGGGTGAGCGCCGCCAGGACGAGACACAGGGAGAGATCTTTCTTCATCGCATCGTCCTTTCTAGCTTGTGCGGCCTTCGCATTTTGTGGCTCCTTCGCGTTTTTGGAGAGCCAGCTTCCGGTATATAACGCATTTCTCGCGAAAATGTTGACAGGATTTCCAAGATATTTTCTTTTTCGAAACTCCCTGCAGGCTATATTGGCTTCCATCATGACGCCATGGTGGGGGATCGTTTGGGCGGTGCTGACGTTCGGTGAAGCGGCGCAACAGCGTCCTGCCGCTCCTTCCGCATCTGTGGTCCGAAGCATCTCTCGTTGCCCGGTCCAGGGCCGCCCGGTCTACAACCTGCGTATCGCCGGCGTCCCCTCCTATGTCGTGGGGGGGGGCGGGCGTCCTGGTGCACAACAACAGTTGTCCCCCTGGCGTAAAGAAGTGGGTTGGGAGCCTCGTCAGAATGCCAGGGCCGGAATTTAATGCACATGTGTGGGGCAGTGTGAGAGGAAGAGTCGGTGGAGACGCCGAAGCGTTGGGCGTAAGCGGACTTAATGCAGGCTCTAATTTTCTTAAACGTATTCTTCACGTGGCCGTGATGGAGGGGAAGGGGACAGTCACGGTGGAGGGGACTTTTGCCAGAATCCGTGTTGCTGTAAAACATATTGTGGGGGGGTTGCCGACAACGAGTTTTTGCACGTTGGAATCTCGAAGAACCCTCGGGACATACTTGAAATCCGTTGGTACAGTGTTGGTAAATGAGCGTGCCGAGATTACACTGGCGGTACTCTCTTCGACTTTAGTGAAGTCAGTACTCTAAACGAACACAGGTTCCTTGTAACGCCCGAACACCTTCTCCATCGCGGCAATGATCTCCCCCTCGGTGCCGTAGGCGCGGGCCGCGTCGAGGATAAAAGGAAAGAGATTTTCCCGGCCTTCGGCCGCGCGAGAGAGGGCGCTTAAGGCTTTCTCGACCTTCCCGCGGGGGCGGGTTTTGCGCAGTTTCGCGAGCCTGGCCGCCTGCGCCTCCTCGATCTTGGGATCGATCTTGAGGAGGGGGATGGCCTCTTCCTCCCTGTTCTGGAGGCAGTTGACGCCGACGACCTTGCGCGCGCCCGACTCGACGTCCCGCTGGAACTGCCGGGCGGACCTGGCGATCTCCTTGCGTATGAAGTTCGTCTCGATCGCGCGCATCATCCCCCCTTGCTCATCGATCCGGCGGAAATAGTCGTACGCCTGGGCCTCGAGCTCGTCCGTCAAGGCCTCGAGAAAATAGGAGCCGGCCAAGGGGTCGATCACATTCGAGACGCCGGATTCAAACGCGAGGATCTGCTGGGTCCGGAGCGCGATCTGGACCGATTTCTCGGTGGGGAGGGCCAGGGTCTCGTCCATGGCGTTCGTGTGCAGGGACTGCGTCCCGCCCAGGACCCCCGCCATCGCCTCGATCGTCGTGCGGACGATGTTGTTCTCCGGCTGTTGGGCGGTGAGCGACACCCCGGCCGTCTGCGTATGAAAACGCAGGCGCTGGGACTCGGCGCTTTTCGCTTTGAAGCGAGTTTTCATCTCGCGGGCCCATATCCGCCGCGCCGCGCGGAATTTGGCGATCTCCTCGAAAAAGTCCACGTGGGCGTCAAAGAAAAATGACAACCGCGGCGCGAAGGCGTCGACGTCCAGGCCCCGCGCAATGCCGCGGCGCACATATTCGAACCCGTCGGCGAGCGTAAACGCCAGCTCCTGCGCGGCAGTCGAGCCCGCCTCGCGGATGTGGTACCCAGAGATCGAGATCGTGTTCCATTTGGGGACATGCCGGGTGCAATATTCGATGATGTCGGTCACGATCCGCAGGGAGGGCTCCGGCGGGTAGATCCAGGTGTTCTGGGCGTGGAACTCTTTCAAGAGATCGTTCTGTGTGGTGCCGCGCAGGAGCTTACGTGCCACCCTCTGTTTCTCGGCGACGCCGATATAGAAGGAAAGGAGGATCGCCGCCGGCGCGTTGATCGTCATCGAGGTTGAGACTTCGCCCAAGGGGATCCCGTCAAAGAGCCTTTCCATATCGGCGAGGGAATCGATCGCGACGCCGCAGCGGCCCACTTCTCCTTTGGCGCGGGGGGAGTCGGAGTCGTACCCCAGGAGCGTCGGGAAGTCGAAGGCGGTCGAAAGCCCCGTCTGCCCGATCCCCAGGAGGTATTTGAAGCGCTTGTTGGTGTCCGCGGCGTTCCCGAACCCGGCGAACTGGCGCATCGTCCAGAGCCGCTCCCGGTACATCGTGGGATAGACGCCGCGCGTGAAAGGGTAGGCACCCGGGAGGCCGAGCTTCTCGCCGGGAGAGAACCCGGCCAGGTCTTCCGGCGTGTAGACCGGTTTTAAGGGGACGCCCGAGAGCGTCGTTCGCTCGCCGCTTTGGGGCTTGGCGG
>SBBH01000149.1 GCA_005239795.1 Planctomycetales bacterium | reverse complement strand
GCGATCCCGTCTCTTTCCTGAAGGCCGCTTTCCTGCGCCACAGGCAGGGGAATCCTGCACCCCTGCTACATCTCGCTACGGCCCGCTAAACGATTACGGGCTGCTACTGTCATATAAATATTATAAAATAGACTTGACCCCTTTTTTCTTGACCCCTTTTTCTTTTTTTCTTTTTTGTTTTGTAGACAGGCCCGCCGAGGCGGGTTAAGGTACGCTCTGGAACACGATGTCTGTCTCGACCCATCCCTCCCACGGCCATTGCACATAAACTCTCCAACGAAGAACCTTGGAATCAGGACCAAACATCTCGGCTATGAAGAAAATGTCATAGGGTTCCAAACCCAGATTGAATATGTAATCCGTCCAATGATCGCCCTTGCCGCATATCGAGCTGCCTGGGGATGACGCTTTCCAATAACCGCCCGAGTCGATGGTAAAAGTCATCGGTGGCGCACTGGGATCGGCGGGGACGTATACCCCTGCCCATCCTCCTGAGGAACCTGCAGAGGTGGCATCGGAGACCATGCACGGGCAGAGCAGGAAAGTCATGCCCCAAAAAATCCATTTTGATAGATGACGCATGCGAGGCCCCCCAAAAAGAGTTTTAAGCGCTGACTGGATCCACTCCAGTCGGTTCGACGCCATATTGAAGCAACAAAAAAGATTCGGAGAGACGGCTGAAACGATATTTTTGAGACGGCTGAAACGATACACCCTCAGGGCGTCCGGGAGAGGTTGGAGGGGCCATGCTATCCTGTTTTTTTCTCTCTCTTCTTCGCGCGGTTAAACGATGCCAACGCCTCTTCGGGAGTGGCGGCCGTTTCGCCGCCGAAGACGTGGGGGTGGCGCCGGACGAGCTTTTCCAGAATCCCCATCACCACCGCGTCGCGCGCGAAGAGCCCTTTTTCCTCGGCCAAACACACCAGAAAAGCGATGTTCCAGAGAAGGTCTCCCGCCTCCTCGCGCATCGCGGCCGAGTCCCCTTTTTGAAGTGCTTCGCAGAGCTCCTCGACCTCCTCGCGCAGGTGCTTGGCGCAGGAGGCGAGGGTCTGCTCGCGGTCCCAGGCGCACCCGTCGGGTTGTCTCAAGCGCTCGGCCAGACGGAAGAGGCGTTCCATCGAAAAGGCAAGATAGTGCCAGAGAAAGGGGTTTCACAATTGTCGTTTTGGCCGCGTCGAAAATGTTGTTTTAGCTGTGATCCCGGAACCCGGGACAACGCTTATATAGAGGCGAAGAAGCTGTGAAAGGCCCCCTTCAGGAGGGATTCATGATGCGATCCAGCGGACAATCTCTTTTTCTTGTCTTGGGAACGATCTTCTTCACATCCTCAATCGGCCTGGCCGTTCCGGCGGCGAGCGCCGCCCCGCCTGCGGCCAGCGCCGTCCTGGACGAGCGCGTGGAAACGCTCCTTGCGGGGCTCTCCGCTGAGACCGGCGCGGAACGTCACAAGTCCCAAGAGGAACTGACCTCGCATCTGGCGCGCCTCGAGGCTGATCGGAAGAGGCCAGAGGCCACCGCCATCATGGCGCGGCTCGGCGCGATGACGACCCAAAACGAGGATATCGACCTTCGCGCGCGGGCGCGCCAGATACGGGACCGCTACGCCCCCGGCGCGGCGCGATGGACCTTGCGCGAGCAGGAGGGGGATCTTCCCGGAATCCCGGCGTTTCTGTTCCCTGTGGGAGAGACGCTTGTCATCGGGGGAAACACAGACCCGTGCACATCGGTGTGGATCGACCTTGTGGACGCCAAAACCGGGCGGCGGCTCTGGAGCAAACCCGTTGACATAGAAGGCCAGATGCAGGGATGCGCCCTCGCACCTCAGGGACTTCTTGTCTCCGGGTTTGTCTTGGGTTCGGAAACGGGATGGGTGGCGCTTGTCGACCTCAAGACAGGGAAGCTGGCCTGGCAGAGCGACACGTGCCCCCGCTTTGTCCAAGGCCTGGCGTTTTCTCCCGAACGCAAGGCCGTTGTCGTCTACGGAGGATCTCGCGCCTTCGACGAGACCGACACGAGCTGGGTTGCTGTCCACTCCCTGGCCGACGGCAAGGCGATCTGGCACCAATCCAAGATCCATGGAAACATCCGGGGGATCGACGTGTCGGGCGACCTCGTGCTGGTCGGCGGACAGTGCGTGCATCCGGAAAAACGCCCCGCGAAGCTCCCCCCGGAGGGCGAGGCGCAGACCAATTTCGGCTGGATGTTGGCCCTGTCGCTGGCCGACGGCAGCAAGTCCTGGACGCGACACTGGCTCCCGGTGCGCCCCTGCTATTTGGAGGGAATGAAGAAAGGGGTCCTGGCGATCGGCTCCGGTGCGCTCGAGGGCCCTCAACAGGCTTGGGCAAGCCTAGCTGATCCGATCCGGTGGGGGGGAGGATTCGACCGCGCCGACGGAAAGCTGCTTTGGGACAAGCGGGGCGATAACCGTCCAGAAATCCTGGCGGGACCCGCCTTCCCGGGAGGGATCCCCTTGGAAATGATCCTCCAGGAAGGGCGCATGGGGACCTCGTGGAGCGGGCATGAGGGGACCGGCTGGCAGGAGGTGGTCCTCGACGAAAAAGGGCGGTTCCGAGACGCCCCGTTTGCGGGGCGCAGGAGCCCCGTCCAGTGCGTCGACGTGAGTCCCACCTGCGCGGTCGCGGGCGGGAACGGCGTGATCACCGGCTTCGCCCGAGAGGAAGGGAGCTTGAAAAAATTGTGGGAAACCGAGATCGCCAGGCCCGAAATCGCCGGGCCCGAAATCGCCCCTTTTCTCATCCTCCTCGCCAACGGGGATCTCCTCGTCGGGCCTAAAGGGGGAGACGTCGGACCAGGTCCCGACATCCTGGTGTTGGACGGCGGCACCGGGCGGCGCCTGTGGGACATCACGTTTGATGAGCGTTTTAAAGCTACGCATTGCCCCTGGACCGACGGCCGAAGTTCTTTCTTTGTGAGCGGGAGCGAACGCTTGAAGAGAAATTTCCCGGGACAGCCCTCGTGCCGCGGCTGGCTGGCCTGCCACCGGCTTTACAGGATCGACGACGAGAGGAACTGGCCGGTTCAATAGCGCGCAGAAGGAAAGTCACCTGTCTCGCTTCTTCCACCGCATGTAGTGGATCCGCCTCCCCCAGGCGCGGAATTTTTCCTCGTGGATCGACGCGGGATATCCGGCGGGGCGCTCTGAAAACCCCGTAGCATCTCCTTCGTTCACAAAAATCCCCAACGCGTCGACGCTCCCGATCATCTCCCGGGTATAGGCGAGGACGTCGGTGCAGGCGTACCAGCGGCCGCCGGGGATGAGGACCCGGTGGACACAGGCGGGAAACTCCCCCCGGAAGATGCGGCGCTTCGCGTGGCGGCGCTTGGGCCAGGGATCGGGAAAATTGAGGTACACAGCCGCGACGGAGTCGTTGGCGAAAGCGCGCTCGAAAATCGCGCGGGCGTCTCCCTGAAGGATCCGGACATTGGCAAGCTTTTCGGCGCGGATCCGCTTGACGATCTTTTCGATTCGCTTGGCGCGGATCTCGATCCCGACGACGTTCACCCCCGGGGAGGTTTTGGCAAGGCGCGCCAGGAAAACCCCCTTCCCCACGCCGACTTCGACCGCGAGGGGATTGTCATGGCCGAACAGGGCGCGCCAGTCCGGCGGCCCCTCGGCACACGAGACGAGAAGTTGAGGCTCTTCTGACGGCGCGGCGTGCGTCACGCCCGCCAGTATAAGAGAACGCCTCTTCTCATCACTCCCGACGGCGCCTGATCCGGGGCTTGGCGTCGGCGTCTGAGAGCCTCGAACCCGGCTCTTTTTCTTCCTTGCCGATCCCGTACAGATCGGCCAGAAGATCCCACAAGCCGTGCGTCCGGCGCAGGCGATGGCACCGAGCGCAGATCCGATGGCATCGGTCGGTCCAGAAAAGGCGGGAGCACCGCAGACACGGCAGGCGTTTGCGCACGAGATTGGAATTCCGGACGTCCATGGGTCCTCCTTGGCGTCCCCAGAAGACCCCGGGGGACAGCGAGACGGGAGGAGAGGGATCGCTCCCCCTATCGGACATTGGGGAGGGCCCCTTGAGAAAAATCCGGGTGGGTCCCGCTATAATGCCCCTGTGCGTTTCAACCCGATCGAGCATCTGGCGTGGGGGTCGGCGAACACCGCCCGCCCCACCCCGGCCTGTAACCTTGCGCTTTCCTCCATGCAGCGTTTTCCCCTGAATGAACTGCCATGGGACCCAAGTCTCGTGGCCGCGGGGGAGACCCTCCCCAAGGGGTATGGGACCTTGACCGAGATGATCGCGAAGCGCTACCGGGTCCCCGCCAACCAGGTCCTTCTGACGCTGGGCTCAAGCGGCGCCAACTTCCTGGCCGCGGCGGCCCTCGTGCGGGCCGGCGACTGGGTCCTGATCGAGGAGCCGACCTATGAGCCGCTCTGGCGCAACTTCGAGGCGATGGGGGCTGAAATCCGCTTCGTTCCGCGCGCGCCCGACGGGTCGGTGGACCCCGAACAGTTCCGCCAGGCCACCAACCCCCGCGTCAAGTGCATCGTTACAAGCAACCTCCACAACCCAACGGGGCGCCACATCCCCCCCGAGACGATGCGGGAGCTCGGCCGGATCGCGGCCTCCACCGGAGCCTCGGTCCTCTGCGACGAGGTCTATCTCGACAGCCTGTTCGGCGGGACGCCCCAGCCGTGCGTCCGGACGATTCCGAATGGCATCTCGACGGCCAGTCTTACGAAGGTCTACGGTCTGGGGAACCTCCGGTGCGGCTGGGCGGTGGGACCGCGGGAGCTCATCGAGCCGATGGGGCATGTCCTCCAGTATGTCGGGGTGCGTCACTCGATCGCCGCGGTCGCCATGACGATCCTGGCGCTTGAACGTCTGGAGGCGCTCTACGAGCGCGCGCGGCGGCGCTACGAGGAGAACTTCCCGGTTCTGGCGCGCTGGGTCGAGAGCCGCCCCGCCCTGCGGTGGACCCCTCCCGATGGCGGGTTCGTGGGATTCGTCCGGCTCCCCTCCGGCATCGACGACGACGCCCTGGTCGAGCGCCTCATCCGGGAGCAAGACACCTGGGTGACGCCGGGGCGGTTCTTCCGCGCCAAAGGAGGGGTCCGGATCGGCTTCGGGATGCCGCAACCGGAGCTCGTCGAGGGATTGCGCCGCGTCGAGACGGTCCTGAAGCTTTCGTAAGAGGCTGTGCGGAAATAAATCGTTACAGGCAACAAGAACCTTCGATACTCATCGTGCGATCGCCACTCCCGGAACCGTCTTTCCAGCGAAGAGCTGTCCTCTGAAGCCTCCTACACGAAATTCAGGTGTTGAGGCGGCGCCCCTAGGGGCTCCTTGAGCTCGAAAGCCCCCTTCTTGTAATCATCCAGGAACTCGTTCACCTTGTGCTGGAGGCACAGGGTGCCGCACATCTTCTGCGCATTAAACTGCGACGAGGCCAGGTAGTTCATGACATCCCAGTAGCGCTCCGAGTCCCAGATCTCCGTGAAGCGCGTTTCACAGATGTTCCCGATATGGAACTTCTTGTATTTCTCGTTGAAGAGCATGCCGCAGGGGGCCACCAGGCCCGATCCCGACAACTGGATGAGGAAGGGGGGGCCGTAGCAGCGCTGGTAGCTCCGTTTCCCTTGCGCCTCGATTTTCGACCATTTGACCTTGACGAGATACTTCTCGTCGGAGAGGGATTCGGCCACCTTCAGCGTGTCGTAGAGGCGGGCGTATCCGGCGTAGTCGACGCCCAAGGCCCCCTCTTCGTTGTCGCTGCAGTGCTTGATGATGAGATAGTCGGGGCGCAGCTCCCTGCCTAGACGCGCCAGGGGGAGGATCTGGTCTTCATACTGCGGCATGAGGACCATCTGCATGCCGATGGTGACGGGGAGGTTGTCGCGCCGCTTGATCCGGACCATCGTGCGGATGTTCTCGCAGACCTTGTGGAACCACTCCTCCTTGACCCCCATGATCTCGGCGTAGCGGCCCGGTTCGCCCGCCGTGATGTTGATCCGGATGTAGGTGAGGTGGGGCAGAACCTCCTCGATCTTGCGTTCGTTTAAGACGTAGCCGTTCGTGCCGGAGGCCATCGAGATCCCCAGCCGCGACCCCCGGGCCACTGTGTCAATGAAAACCGGGGAGATTGTGCTTTCGCCGTCGGAGACCAGGCTGATCCCCTTGACGCCGATCTGAGCGCAGTCGTCCAGGAAATCATAGATCACCTTCTGGGTGATCGTCCGGCGGTCGTTCTCCTGGAGCATTGCGTAGCAGTACTGGCAGGCGTAGTTGCAGGCGCGCGTCAGCGCCATGTCGATCGTGATCGGGGCAATCCGTTCGCCCCGCTCCCAGGCCCGGATGCGGTCCAAGTGCCAAGCCATCTTGGTGCCATCCAGGATCAGTTCCGTGTGCTCTTCCATTGCGCTCGACATGGCGTGCCCTCGACGTTAGACGCCTTCCTGCCGCCCCGGCAGCTGGGCATGGCGCTTGGTGTTGCGGTCCCGGACGTCCTCCAGGTACAGCTCCAAACGCGGCTCGACCTTGGATTTTACCTCAGTTTCAAGCCTCGTGAGGTACATTTGCTGGATGGCCGGGTCGATCCCCGCCGGCAGCGCCACCGTCACCTTGGTCTCAAGATCGATCCCCTTAATCTCAATATCGGCTTTCCGCAGGCCGGTTTGCGGACAGATTTCGGGGATGGCGGCGAGAATCCGCTGGAGGCGTTCCGCGTGGGTTGCCGCCGACCAGGAGGCACAGGGGAGCGCGTCCTCGTAGTTGGGGACGGGTGTGTAGCCGGTTTTTAAAAGATAGGCGCGATAGATCCCGCGCAGGAGAGCCAGTGGCAGCCGGAAAGCTGGGTCGGCATTCTCCGGCTGGAGGATTCCCTTCACAGGGCGGGTGTGCGCTGGATCGCGTAAGAGATTTTCGAGGCGGATCACAGCATGTTCGCTCGCGTCCTGGATCGTGCTTCCGATGCTCACGTGCCTCAGGGCCGCCAGGAGCGCCCGTTGCGAGGGGGTTCCTCCCCTGGAGCGAAGTTCCGTGAGACGGTGTTCGCCTGCGTCGATGCGCGCCGTCAGAACGATTCCTTCGCTTTGCGCGGAGATCTCGAGGCCCGAGCTTGAAGGGGCTGGTGTCGGATCTGCCGGATTCATGAAGCGCGCCAGCCGCTCGCGATACGCCTCGCCGATCTCACGAGGGTCGGTAGGGGAGGGCATGGGGATAGGCTCTAAAGCGCGACGGTGAGGAGGGTTCCGCGTGCCTGGGGCGCCAGGCGCGCCGTGCCGACCTTCCCCACGAGCGCCAGAAGTTTTTGCGTGTCGACTTTGGAAAGGGTTTCAGAGCCGATCAGGATGCCGATCTCGGAAAGACCTCCGGACTCGGCCGCCTCGACGATCGAGAGGATGCTCTTGGCGGGATCCTCATCGTGGACCCACAGGTCTAAAAATTCATGGGCCTGCTTGAATCCACGGAGCTGGGTCTGGAGGTTCTTCTCGTAATCGGCAACCAGATCCTCGTAGGAAACGACGGTGGCCGCATCCATTACGCGTCCGCGCCGAACATCCGCCTCTGGACGCGTCTTGAGAGGTCGGCGGCATTTTTTAAATAGGCGATGATCGCGACGCGGTCCCAGGACGGCTTCTCCTCGATCTTGCGGAGGATCTCCGCGATGGCATTTTGGCGCAGGTCGAGGCGCTTTCCGAGTCTGAGCTTCTGGAAATCGTAGCCTAGGGCGCGAGCCGTCTGGAAAACGAGATCTTTGGTGGCTTTGTCCGTCAGGAATTTCGGGTCCTCGCGCAGGATTGGGCGCACGAGCGCGACGGGGCGCCCCGTCGCGCGGGCGACATCGCGGAAAGTCACGTCAGAGACGGCGCTTCGGGAAGAGGAGGGGGCTCGCTTTTTCCTCGGTTTGGATCGGGCTTTGGACGGGACCATACCGGGATCGTCCGGGTGCGCCGGGGGCGCTGTCAAGGGGGTTATGTGAAGGCGTCCTTATAGAGGCGATGCTGGAGATAACTGCCATCGGGGGCCAGATCGATCGCGATGACGTCAAAGCGGTAGGAGGGAGCGGCCCCCGCATGCACGGCGAGATAGGCGGCTGCCGCGCGGCGGATTCGCGTGCGCTTTTGAGAGGTGACCGCCTCCTCAGGAGGGCCGAACGCTTCCCCCGTTCTGGATTTCACCTCTACGAAGCAGAGGGTGTCGCCGTCGGCGGCGAGGATGTCGATCTCTCCAGGGGCGGTTCTGACGTTGCGGGCGATCAGCCGGTATCCCGCGGCGGCGAGGAGTCGCTCGGCCAGGTCTTCGGAGAGGCGTCCGCGTGCGGTGCTCTTCACGCCGGGGAGCCGGCTGCCGAAGAGGAGGAGACGGCCGGGTGAGGATTCACCGGGGAAGCGCCTGCGGGAGGGGCTGATGGCGCGACCGCGACAAGATCTTGGAATTCCTTAGCCGAGCGCTTTTCCGTGAGGCGCGCCTTGCGGCCCGCCAGATCGCGCAGGTAATAGAGTTTGGCACGGCGGACTTCCCCTTGCTTTTTGACGTCGATCTTGGCAATGACGGGGGAGTGGACGGGAAAGATCCTCTCAACCCCCTCCCCCTGCACAATCCTCCGGACGGTGACGGTGCGCCGGACCGACTCGTGCTTGTCGGCGATGACGACCCCTGAGAAGATCTGGATCCGCTCGCGCTTTTCGGCTGATTTCTTTCCTTTGCCTGCCTGCTTCTTGGCCCCCGCCGCCTCTGCCTCGATCACTTCCTCGACAATGCGCACGTGGACGTCAACGGTACTTCCGACGCGCAGGGGGGGGACATGGGGTTTGAGCCAACGCTGTTCGATCTGTCGCATCCGGTCCATTGCAACCTCCTCCTGAACACGCCGGGGATGAGCGATAAAAAGCGCGAGCCCCACAGTCTATGGGCTTCGGGAGCATTGTCAAGACCTCCGAGCGCGAGTTTCCCCAGTTTGTGCACAGATCCCTGCTCATGCCAAAGTGGCGTGATTCTATACCGGCTGGTTCCATAATAGGAGAAACCTTCCAGCCT